>JBOHXF010000452.1:0-2622 GCA_050737455.1 Opitutaceae bacterium
GGATTTACCCGGACCTTCTCGACATGGAGGGCCGCCTCCATCGCGGCCTGCGGCAGGAAGTGGATGTCCGCGACGAGGGGAACCGCTCCGAAGCCGGCGGCCGTGAACTTTTGCCGGATCTCCTTCAGGCAGCGTGCCGCCTGGGCGTTCGGCGCGGTGATGCGCACGATCTCGCAGCCCACCTCGGCCAGGGCGATGCTCTGGCGCACGGTCGCATCGATGTCCTGGGTGTCGCTCGTCGTCATCGACTGGATACGGATGGGATTGTCGCCGCCGACGCCTACGGAGCCGACGCGGACCTCGACGGTGGGCCGCCGGGTCGGGCGGAAGCGGGAATCGCAGTAAGCCATGGGAGAAGAGACCGGAGCGGCTCGATCTAGGGTTTTGCGGACGCGGGGTGCTGCGCCGCGGGCGCCGGCGTGGGCGCCGGCCGGTCCTCGAGATCGCTCCGGCGCCAGCGGCCGATGTCGAAGAAGCTGACATAGCCGAAGAAGATCACGATCAGCACCAGGAACACGCTTTGGGTTGCCAGGACGAATCGGATCGGGAGCCTCCGGCCGCGAAGCCATTCGATCGTGGCGAACAGCATCTGGCCGCCATCCAGGACCGGGATCGGCAGCAAATTGATGATCGCGAGGCTGACGTTGATGAGGATGGTGAACCCGAGGACGGCTCGGATGCCGACTTCGGTCGCCTGGTGGAACATGTCGATGATCCCGATCGGGCCGGACATTTTGGACAACCCGATGTTGGAGTGCGGATTGACGAGGCTGGCCAATTGCTGGACGGTGCTGACGATCACTTGCCACACTTGGGTGAACGGCGAGGGATGGACGATGACGAATTCGGGCTCGACGTCCGCTCCGAGGCTTGAGAGATCGGCGCTTGGCCGTGGCGGAAGCTCGAGCCGGATCCGGCTCCCGCCGCGAAGCACCTCCAGGGCGACCGGTTTGGACGCTTGGTCGGTCAGTTGGTCGCCGAGGGCCTCGATGCTGTAGATCGGGATGCCTCCCGCCTCGACAATCTGATCGCCCACCTTGAGCCCGGCCTTCGCGGCGGGCGTGCCCGGATCGACTGCGGCGACGAGGGATTTCCCCCACTCGCTGATGCCAACCTGGCGAACACCATCCTCCCCGGACAGCCGGGGCAGCACCGGAATCGTAAGCGTGCGGCCGTCGCGCTCGACGGTGAACACCACCTTCGGCCGGCCGGCGCTTGTCCGGCCGCTGCCGAGGATGATGGCCGAGCGGACATCGTCCCAATTCCGCACGCGCTTCCCGTCGATGCTCACGATGCGGTCGCCCGCCTTCAGGCCGTCTACGAGCGCTGGGCTCGGCACCTGGGTTCCGTTCGGCATCTCGACGGTTGGGGAGACATCGCCGATCCGGGTCGTTTCCATGCCGAGATACTGGCGTTCCCCGAGGACGGTGATTGCACAAGCCAGCGCCAGGGCGAACAGCACGTTGCACACGGCCCCAGCCACGAACACCACCATCTTGTGCCGGTAGCGCGGCACCGGGAGCTTGGAGGCGTCCGACTCGCTGCGTCCTTCGATCGCGCTCAGGTCCGCGAGCTGCGGCAAGAGGACGTAACCGCCGAACGGAAGCCAGGAAATCCGATACTCGACGCCGCTGCGGCCGCGCCAGGACCAGATTGCGGGTCCGACCCCAACGGAAAAGCGATCCACCTTTAGCCCGCAGCGGCGGGCGGTCACGAAATGGCCGAGTTCGTGGACGAAGATGGATCCGCCGAAAAACAGGACGATGAGAAATACCGTCCAAAGATTCTCGGTAATATGGTGTAACAGGCTAGGGATCACCAGAGTTATGCTATCTCGAAACCGCTTCAGCCCGCGCAGCGACCACCTCCGCCGCGCGTCGTGCGTCGGCGTCGGCCGCAATGACATCGGCCAGTTCGTTTGGCTCGGTTGAGTGCACCTGCCCTAAAGTCTGCTCAACAACATGGGAAATCGCAAGAAACGGGATTCGGCCGGCCAGGAACCCGGCGACGGCCACCTCGTTCGCCGCGTTGAACGCGGCGGGAGCCGTGCCGCCGGCATGCATCGCCGCCTTGGCAATCCCCAGCAAGGGAAAGCGTTCCGAATCGACGGGCCGGAACTCCAAAGACACCAGCCGGCTGAAATCCAGCGTGGCGTCGGGCCCGGGCAGCCGGTCCGGGTACAGGAGGGCATGCTGGATGGGGAAAGTCATCGACGGCGGGCAGAGCTGCGCGAGCAGCGACCCGTCCTGGAACTCTACCAGGCCATGGACGATGCTTTGCGGGTGCAGGAGCGCGTCGCACTGCGCCGGCTCCAGGCCGAAAAGCCATTGGGCTTCGATGAGCTCGAGGCCCTTGTTGGCGAGGGTGGCAGAGTCCACCGTGATCTTCGGCCCCATGATCCAGTTCGGATGGCGCAGGGCGTCGGCCGGCGTGGCCCGGGCCAGGCGCTCCCTTGGCCAATCGCGAAAGGCGCCGCCGCTCGCGGTCAGATGGATGCGCCGGACCGGACCGTCGCCGTGCCCTTCGAGGCATTGGAAGATGGCGTTGTGCTCGCTATCCACCGGCAGGATGCGGGCGCGGGCTGCCGCGGCGGCGGCCGTCACGAACCGGCCGGCCATGACG
>JBOHXF010000453.1:0-2622 GCA_050737455.1 Opitutaceae bacterium
CCCTTGCGCTTGGCCTCGCGCAGGGCCTCGAGCGTGTCAATGGTCTCGCCCGATTGGGAGATGACGATGACCAGCGTGTTTTTGTCGAGCGGCGCGTTGCGGTAGCGGAATTCGCTGGCGTATTCGACCTCGACGGGGATGCTGGCGAAGCGCTCGATGAGGTATTCGGCGACGAGGCAGGCGTGCCAGGCCGTGCCGCACGCGCAGAACATCATCCGGTCGATCTGCCGGAACTCGGAGGGGGTCAGGTTGAGGCCGCCGAACTGGGCGGTGCTGCCGTCCTCGGAGAAGCGGCCGCGCATGCTGTTCTCGAGCGCCTGCGGCTGCTCGAAGATCTCCTTCTCCATGAAATGGGCGAAATCGCCCAGTTCCGCGTCCTTGATCGACCAGGTGATGCGGTCGACCACCGGGGAGACGTCCGCCTGATCGAGCGTGCTGATCGAAAAGCGGGCGGGCGTGAGATGGACGAGTTCCCCGTCCTTCAGATAGACGACGTTCTGGGTCCGGCTGACGAGGGCGGACGCGTCGCTCGCGAGGAGATACTCGCCGTCGCCCACGCCGAGGATGAGGGGCGAGGCCTTGCGCGCCGCGACGATCTCATCGGGGAAATCCGTGCACAGGGCGGCGATCCCGTACGTTCCCTCGACGTGGCGGAGCGCCTTGCGCACGCTCTCCAAAAAGGGATGGTGGGCGTTGCGCTCCGGCCCCTGCTTCGCGTAATGGTACGCGATCAGGTTGCAGAGCACCTCGGTGTCGGTCTGGGACTGGAAGGAATAGCCTTTCTGGATCAGGAATTCCTTGATCTGCGTGAAATTCTCGATGACGCCGTTGTGGATCAGCGCGAACTTGCCGTCGCTGCTTAGGTGGGGATGCGCATTGGCGTCCGTCACGCCGCCATGGGTGGCCCATCGGGTGTGGCCGATCGCCGTGGTGCCGGCGAACGAATGGCGCGACGCCTCCTGAACGAGGACGCCGACCCGGCCGGCCTTCTTGGCCACCTCAAGGCGGCCCGCCTCGACGATGGCGATCCCCGCGGAGTCGTAGCCACGGTATTCGAGCCGCTTCAGGCCTTCCAGGATGATGGAGGCCGCCTTCTGCTTGCCGACGTAGCCGACGATGCCGCACATGAGAGGTGAGTCCGGATGATTTTTCGGTCGCAAAACTACCGCTGCCCGCAAACCTTACGCAAGAAGATAGGTCGGAGTCCCGGCCGAACAGCGCACTCTCGCACATGAAATCCCTGAAGAGCGTCCTCGCGGTCATCATGGGCGGCGGCCGGGGGACCCGGCTCGCGCCGCTCACGATGGAACGATGCAAGCCGGCGGTCCCGCTGGCCGGAAAATACCGGCTGGCGGACATCCCGATCAGCAACTGCATCAATTCGGGGATCAACCGGATCTTCGTGCTGACGCAGTTCAACACCGCGTCGCTCCACCGGCACATCCAGTCGACCTATCATTTCGACCCGTTCGGCGGGGGCTTCGTCGACATCCTTTCGGCCGAGCAGACCGAGAAGAACGTCGACTGGTACCAGGGCACGGCCGACGCGGTGCGCCGCAACCTGATCCATTTCCGGACCTATCCCCATGACCTCGTGCTGATCCTCTCCGGCGACCAGCTCTACCGGATGGATTTCGGGGAGATCATCGACCAGCACCTCGCGACGGGCGCCGAGGTCACGATCGCGGCGGTCGCCTTTCCCGCCGCGCAGGCCGCGGATCTCGGCCTGATGCGGGTGGCCGACGACCTGTCCATCCTGGAATTCGTCGAGAAGCCGAAGGATCCGCAGGTCCGCGATGGGCTCGCGCTCAGCCCCGCCCTGGAGGCGAGGCTCAAGCATCCGTCCAAGGAGAAGGTGTGCCTCGCCTCGATGGGCATCTATCTGTTCAACCGGCAGGCGCTGGCCGACGCGCTGGACAACACGATGGCCGATTTCGGGAAGGAGATCATTCCGTCGCTGCTCGGCAAGAAGAAGGTGTGCGTCCATATCTTCGAGGGCTACTGGGAGGATATCGGCACGGTGCACGCTTTCTTCGCAGCGAACCTCGCCCTGGCCCAGCCGCTGCCGCCGTTCAATTTTTTCCTGCCGACCGCCCCGATCTACACACGCGACAACTATCTGCCGGCCTCGAAGCTGAACAAGTGCGCCATCGACCACGTGGTGATCGGGGACGGCTGCATCCTGACCGATTCGAGCCTCAAGCACTGCGTGCTTGGCATCCGCTCGTTCGTGGGGGAGGGCACCCACCTGGAGGACGCCGTCATGATGGGCTCCGACTTCTACGAGACCGAGGAGCAGCTCAAGGACAACGTCGACCGCGGCCGGCCGCATGTCGGCATCGGCAAGCGCTGCCGGATCCACTACGCGATCATCGACAAGAACGCGCGCATCGGGGACGACTGCGCGCTATCGCCGGCCGGCAAGGCGGACGGCTGCTATCTCGATGGGGCCGTGATCATTCGGGACGGAGTCCTTGTCGTGCCGAAGGGCGCCACGGTGCCCGCCTCCACGACGCTATGATCCGGTACCTTCCGCTCATCTTCGTCCTGCCCGCCTTGGCCTTGGCCGCACCCTCCCCGCCGCCGGCTCCGGCGCTGGTGGTGTCGCCCGAAGTTCATCCC
>JBOHXF010000454.1:0-3328 GCA_050737455.1 Opitutaceae bacterium
CGGCACGGGCCGCACCAGGTCGCCCAGAAATCGAGCACCACGACATGGCCGGAGAAATCGGAAAGCTTCACCGGCCTGCCGTCCGCCGAAACCGCCGTGAAGTCCGGCGCGCGCTGCCCGACCTTGAGCAGGGGAACGCTCGGCTCGGCCGGGCCGCTCGGAGCCGGATGCACCATGAGGGCAAGGGCGGGAATCACGGCCGGCATGTCCTTCCTGGCCAGCTCCACGCCCGAGCGCAGCAGCAGGTTGCCGAGCGCGTCGACCCCCGCAGGTCCATAGCCGACCGTCGCGCCCACGAACCGGCCCTCCGGGTTGACCACGAACGTGGTCGGGAGCGGGGAGATGTCCCCGAAGATCCGCCACATGATCGTTTTCTTGAATTGGCCCTTGCCCCGCGCCTGGCCGGTGGGGTCGAAGGCCGTCGGGAAGGTGTACTGGCCGTGGTGGACCGCGAGCCACTTCTCGTAGGCGGAATGCAGATCGAAGCAGCACAGCCCGAGGACGACGACATTCTTGTCGTGATAGCCCGCCCACAGTTCCTGAAGATGGGGCATGGCCATCTGGCAGGGCTGGCACCACGTGGCCCAGAGATCGACGATCACGGTCTTGCCCTTGTAATCGGACAGCCTCACCGGCTTGCCGTCGGGGCCCGTGGCGGTGAAATCCGGCACGGGAGCTCCGGCCTTCATCCCCCCGAAATTCGAATAAATCGGCAATTTTTGGGGATGCCCGCCGTCGGCCTTCGCTTCGGCCGCTTCCCTGGCCTCCTCGGCGGCATCCTGCTTGAATTGAGCGGCGCCCCTGGCCGCGATCGCGGGAGCGACCGGGACCCCGAGCCGGGCGAGAACGCTTTCGAGGCGGGCATCGCCCTCGTCGTAGCCCACGATCGTCGCGGCGATCTTCACGCGCCGGTCGATGACGAACTGGGTGGGGATGCCCACGACGCCGTACAGCTTGCGCGAGGCGCGATCCTCGAAGGTGGCGGTCCCGCGCGAGTTCGGGTCGCAGTCGAACCGGATGTCCGGATACCGGGATTGGTTCTTCTTCACCCACGCGTCGAAATTGGCCCGGCTGTCGCTCGTGCAGGAGGCGAGGACGACCACGCCGTTCTTGCCGTAGGTCGCGGCCGCGTGCTCGGTGTGCGGCAGCGAAGCCATGCAGGGTCCGCACCACGTCGCCCAGAAATCGAGGACCACGATCTTCCCTTTGAAATCGGCCAGGCGGACGTCCTTGCCGTCGAGCGTGACGGAAGTGAAGTCGGGTGCGGTCTGCCCCGCTGTCAACGTCTTGAGAGCGGGCGCCGCGGAGCCGCCCGGGTGCGGTCGGATCCGCATCGCGGCCACGGCGGGCAGCTTCGCCGTCGCCGCATCCTGAGCGGTCAGCGTGACGCCCGCCCGCCGCAGGAGCACCTTCGCGATCGGCGGGATGTGCGAACCCATCCCGATCGCGCCGCCGACCAGCCTGCCGTCGGCGGCGACCACGGCCACGGCGGGAAGCATGCCCACTCCAAAATCCACGGCGCTGATACCGCTGTTGAACTCCTTGCCCACCGGATCGCGAGCGGTGGGGAAGGGGGTGGCGCCCTTGTCCGCGGCGATCCACTTGTCGTATTCGGCCTTGTCCGCGGCCTCCGCGACGCCGAAAACGACGACGTTCTGGCCCGAATAATCGCGGGCGATCTTATAAAGGTAATTCGGCGGGCTGCGCCAGGGGCTCCAAAACGCGATCACGACGGTCTTGCCCTTGAAGTCGGAGAGCTTGACCGGCTGTCCGTCGGGACCGTCCGCCGTGAAGTCGGGCACCTCATCGCCGGCCTTCAGGCTGCCGAAGCTGGAGAAGGGCTGGGCGCCGGGCTTCGTCATCGCGCCGAAGCCCATCATCGGAATCGAATGGGGCGCGGCAGCGACCGTCGCGCCGGCTCCGGGACCGCTCTTCAATTGCGCGTCGCCTTCGGCCGCGACCGTGGCGTCCACCTTGACGCCGAGCCGCGCGAGCTCGGCTTCGGTCCGGTGGTCGTCGCGGCCGCCGAATCCGCCGACGACCGCCGCGATCCGGCCCGAACGATCGAGGATAAACTGCTGGGGGATTCCCTTCACGCCGTAGAGTCGGCGGGAGGCGCACTCGGGGCTTGTGCCCGCCGGATCGTGGGCGGTCGCGAACGTGTACTGGGGATGGGACTTCACCCAAGCCTGGTACCCAGCGCGCGTGTCGCCCGTGCTCACGGCGTAAACGACGACGTCCTGGCCCCGGTATTCGTTCCAGACCTTCTCCAAGTGCGGCATCGCCTCCTGGCAGGGCATGCACCAGGTCGCCCAGAAATCCAGCACGACGATCTTCCCGCGGAAGTCGGACAGCTTCACGTCTTTGCCAGCCGCGGTGACGGCGGTGAAATCGGGCGCCAGCGAACCGACGGGGGCGATCTTGGCGTCGAGGGTGTCGTCCTGCGCGCGCGCCGGGCGGGGAAGGAACGCGACAGCGAGAAGGATGCCCGCGGGGACCGACAGCAGGCGGTGGATCGATTTTAACATGGGCATAGGGGAAAAGGGTTTCGGTCGTGACGCGCGGCGCCTCGCGGGCCCGCGCTGGGACGAGGGACGCCGGCAGGGGACTGCTTTGGCGAGTGAACGCAACTTAACACAACCCAGGAAGGCCGTAAATAGGCCAAAAGTAACAAGGCTTTGAGGCCGGATGCAAGCGGGGCCGGTTTGGGCCGGTCATCGGCGCGTTGGCCGGGGAGCGTCGCGTCGCTCGGACAGGAGGCGCGGCCGGCTGGCCCTGGCGGTATCACCCGCCGGGACCGCGGCCCGGCGCCCCCGCGTGACGGCGCGCGTTCGGGCTGGAATTCCCTTGAACGGCCCGAAAAGCGGGCATCTCGCTTGCGATTGCGGCCATGCGAACCGACCTTCCCGGGATGGATCGCGTTTACTCGAGGCTGGCGCGCGCGCGCGTGCTGGCCGATCTCAAAGCTCTCGCGGGCGACGCGGAGGCTTTGCTCCGCGCCACCGCCGACGACGCAGGCGACAAGGCCAAGGAAGCGCGGGCGCGCCTGACGGGTGCCATCGAGAAAGCCAAGGCGACCTGCGAGGATCTGCAGACGCGGGGCCTCGCCTCCGCCAAGGAAGCGGCGACGCAGGCCGACGAGACCATACGGTCGCATCCGTACGAGTCGGCCGGCATCGTCTTCGGACTCGGCCTGCTGCTGGGGGCGTTGCTGCGCCGCAAATAGCGATATCCGAGGCCAATGGCTGCCCGGAGCGCGCCGGGCGTCGTCCCTTGACAGCGATTTTCCCGCCGACGCCGTCATGATGAACGCCTTGCTGTTCTGGCT
>JBOHXF010000455.1:0-5798 GCA_050737455.1 Opitutaceae bacterium
ATCATTGCCTCATCGATTAGCGGGCGTATGTCCTCCCAGGCTGGGTTCGCACTGTCCGTTCGATCGAGCTCGTGCATGGCGTGGCCGTCGCGTTGTCGGCTGCGCCAGCGAGTCTGGTTGCGCCACAGTTTCTTTGATTCGAAGACGGTGCTCCGGTAAAGCCAGCCGGTGATCGTCACGGCGTCCCGGAGGCTGCCCGCTTTGCGTGCAAGGTTGACGAATACCGACTGCGTTACCTCGGCCGCCAGGTGAGGATCTCCGCTGACCTGCAGTAAGGCGGCGGAGTAGACTAAGTTGATCTTCCGGGCGACCAAAGCCGTGAAAGCTGCATCGCTCCGCTCCACGGCGAAGCGTCGCAGCAAGAGGGCGTGCTCATCCGGGGGTTCCATCGCTCAGGGATACCCGCCGCTGGGCGGAACCGCACATGAAAATTGTGCGTCCGGCGTTTTTCCGTAAGCGTCCACCGGAGCACAGGGTAGCCCGCTAACGCCAGGGCCGATTGGGGTGTCGGGGATGCGAGCGAGTACGAGCACCGTCGGAGAAAAATCATGTCCCGCGTCAGTCTGATTCCTGGAACCTGAGCGGATTTGTTTCGGAATGGCGGCGGAGGTTAGTCGGCCGGGTGAGCAACTTCCAAGGCATGACCCCTCGCGCCTCCTTTACGCCTTGATTCGACCGTCAGGCAATCCCAAGATCGAGATGATGAAAGTGCTCCCCCGCGTTCTCATATCCCTGATCGTTCTCGCGGCCTTGGGCGGCTGCGTGACGCATATCACTACGAACGTTACTCAAAATCCGCCGCCGGAGGAAAAACTGTCGGACTTTAATCACTTCGAATTGGAGCCCGTGGTGCTGGCTTCGGCGTATACCTCCTCCGAGGCCAACCATAAGGCGATGGCGAAGGTGCAAGCGGATCTCTCGGAGCGCATGGATCCGGTGATCGCCAAGTGGAATCAAGCCGGTGAAGAAACCGGCGGGGCGAATCACACGCTGGTCATCGAGCCGAAGATCGAAGAAATCAAGTTTCTAAATGCAACCGTGCGAGTCTGGACGTCGTCGTTTAGCGGCAGCTCGGCCATCCTCATGCGCGTGCGGCTGGTGGACAAAGACACCGACCGTGAGGTGGGCGCGCCGATCTTCTACGCCCGCGCGGCGGCCATGGGCGGAGCCTTCAGCTTTGGCACGACGGATAATCTGATGCTGGTCCGGATCACCGAAACGATCTCCTCTTACTTGAAGAACAATTACGGCAATGCGGTTGGCGGCCCCACGGGACAGCACAGAAGAAAATGATGGCCGAACCAAGGTCGTGGGGAGCCATCGGCTCATTCAATCTGCTTGACCCCGAAGGGAGTTTTTGGCGTTTTCGTCGCTGTTCGGCTTCACCCCAAAACCCCAGGAGCCCCCCATGACTGTGGTATGCACCCTCTGGCTTCCCATCCTGCTCTCGGCGGTCTTCGCCTTCGTCGCCAGCTTTATCCTCCACGTGCCGCTCCCCTGGCACAAGGGCGATTATGGCAAGGTGCCGGATGAGGACAAGGTGATGGACGCCCTGCGTCCGTTCGCCATTCCGGCAGGCGATTACATGCTGCCCCGCCCCGACCGCCCCAAGGACATGAAGTCCCCGGAGTTCGCGGAAAGGCTGAAGAAAGGACCGGTCGTGATCCTGACCGTGATCCGGGAAAAGTGCTTCGGGGGGATGGGCAAAAATCTTGCATTGTGGTTTGTGTACCTGCTCGTGATCAGCCTGCTCACCGCTTACGTCTCCTGCCATGCCCTTCCCGTCGGAGCCGGTCACCGGCGGGTATTCCGCATCGCGGGCGTGACCTCCTTCCTGGGCTACGCCCCCGCCCTCTGGCAGATGTCGATCTGGTACCAGCGCTCCTGCAAGACGACGATCAAGGACACGGTCGATGGGCTGATCTACGCCGCCCTTACAGCTGTGACATTCGCGTGTCTGTGGCCGAGATAGCATTCGAGTTTGACGCCGGGGGATAGGTTGCGCCATCACGGCGTAGTCCGGCACCTTCGCAATGCAACGCGGCGCGGCCGAAAGAAAGCGGACGACGAGCGCTTGATCTGGTTTTGCCGCACCGGTCGCAACCGCCGTTAAAATGCGCGATCTGGATGGATCGTGGCACGGCGCTTCGCGAGAGCAGCCTGAGCGTTCCTCGAAAAAGGACCGCCCCGGCCGTTTATAGGCCGGGGCGGCGTTGTTTTCTTTTTCAGGATCCGGCTCGATCAGCTTTTCAGCCGACCGGGACGGCCGCGGTATTCAAGCCGGGCGATCACCAGCGTCGCCAGGACAACCGCGAATCCGATTAGGGCGGTGGGCATAGTGTCCAATGTCCTTTCTCGGTTAGTGCCTCTCCGCTCCGCGAAGCGAAACGGTTTGGCGTTGTACTGTTCTGGAGTCCGGGAGCCTCGCGGCCCTCGTGCTCCAATTTCCGGCACGGACGCCGGAAAGGCGCGAAGATGACCGGGAAGGAACTGCAAGGTTCCGGAACCTGCAAGCCATTCCCATCTTCGCTCGGCCTTAATTCTTGCAAGCCTCATTCCGCAAAAGGGTAAGGGCCGGTACCTTATTCCTCAAGATCCAGAGCGCCATGCGGGCGTTTGAGCGGCTATCTGCGAGCAGGACGTGGCATTCGTCGAGCACGGTCCCGGAACCGATCCCTTGCTTGAAACGGTTTTGCGTCGACCAACGCATTCGGCATCCATCATTTTCGGCTCATGGCGCGCATCGCGATTGTGGGACCCGGCGCCATTGGAGGTACCGTGGCCGGCTGCCTAAGCCGCAGCCGGAGGCACGATGTTTTTCTGTGCGCCCGCCGGGTCATTCCCAACCTTACGATCGAAACGGCCGCCGGAGTCTCCGAAATCCGGCCGATCGTTTGGACCAATCCCAGGGACGCCGAACCGGTGGACTGGGTCCTCGTCGCGACCAAAGCCTACGATGTCGAGGCGACCGCAGCGTGGTTTCCCAGGCTCCGGGGCAGCCGGGCGCCGGTCGCCGTGCTTCAAAACGGAGTCGAGCACCGTGAGCGGTTCGCGGCCCATGTGCCGCCAGCCGAAATCGTGCCGGTCGTCGTTCGCACCTCCGCGGAAAGGCCGGAGCCCACGCTCATCCGGCAGCGAACACCGGTTCGCCTGACAGTCGGGACCGATGGGCACGGCCCGGCATTTTGCGAGCTCTTCGCCGGAACCGGCGCGGAGATCACGCCCACCGCCGATTTCCGGTCGGCTGCGTGGGCGAAACTCTGCTTGAACGCGGCGGGCGTCCTCTCAGCTCTCGTCCTTCGTCCGGCCGAGGTCATGCACGACGAGCCGATCGCGGAAGCAGCGCGCGCCATCGTCCGGGAATGCATCGCGGTGGGCCGCGCCGAAGGCGCGATGCTCCCGGACGATCTTCCGGAAACCGTCGTTCGGTCCTACCGCGGCCAACCGCCCGATTCCGTGAACTCGCTGCACGCCGACTGTCTCGCCCACCGGCCGACGGAAATCGACGCCCGTAACGGCGTCGTCGTCCGGCTGGGGCGAAGCCAGGGAATTCCGACGCCTTGCAATGAACTGGCCGTCGCACTGTTGAACGCCCGGACTCGACCGTCGCGGACCTGATCGCCGGCAAACGGAGATCTGAGACACGGCTCGACCGGTCGGTGAATGCCGACGAAGGATTGGCGAAAAAGCGACTTGCGCTGATTCGCACCGGCCCTACCTGCGCGGGCATGGGCCGGCGATCAGATCCGCCCTTCGCGGATCTTATGTCGCCGCCGGCAAGTGCCTGCCTTCGCTTGTTCTGTCGCCGCGACCGGCAACTCGCCGGAGAATGGGCCGGTTTTTTTCACCAGGCTCCGATTTTTCCGGAAAGGCTGGAACACCGCGTGAAAAGCGAACACCAATGACTTGCGGACAAAGCCTCCTCGCCTGGGTCCACAGCGCGCCCGAGGCTCCGTCCGAATTCCCATGCGGTTACAAAACAAAGTCGCGATCGTCACCGGCGCCGCCACCGGCATCGGCCAAGCTTTAGCCATCCGCTTCGCCCGCGAAGGGGCGTCGGTCGTCGTCGATTACATCGGCGGCCCGGACGTCCCGAAGCAGACCCAAAGCGCCATCTCCACCGCAGGCGGCAAGAGCGTCGCCGTCGCCGCGGACATCTCGCAGCCCGATCAGGTGCAGCGCCTGATCGAGAGCGCGGTGAAGGCGTTCGGCCGTCTCGACATCGTCGTCAACAACGCCGGAATCGAGAAGAAATTCCCGTTCGTGGACTATCCGCCGGAGGCCTTGCAGCGCATCCTCAACGTCAATCTGGTCGGGCCGTTCCTGGTATGCCAGGCCGCCGCGCGGCAGATGATCCGGCAGGGCAAAGGAGGGCGGCTCATCAACATTTCCTCGGTGCACGAGGACCTTCCCATGCCGACCAACGCAGCCTACTGCGCGAGCAAGGGCGGCCTGCGCATGCTCACCCGCACCATCGCGGTGGAACTCGCGAAGGACCGGATCACCGTCAACAACATCGGGCCCGGGGCCGTGTTTACGCCGATTGACGCCGACATCGAGTCGAAGCCGGAGCTCGAAAAGGCGCTGATGGCCGAGATTCCGCTGAACCGCTGGGGCAAGCCTGAGGAGATCGCCGGGCTGGCGGTCTATCTCGCGTCGGACGAGGCGGGATACATCACCGGCTCCACGTATTTCATCGACGGAGGGATGCTCCGGCAGTCGGGCAGCTACTGATCGTCACGGGACGTCGTAGACCTCGGGAAACGCCGGCGCTCAGCGGAAAAGCAGCGGCGCGAACGCCGCCAGATTCCGGCGCCACACCATCCAGGTGTGCTCGCCTCCGGTCTCGACGTACGTGTGGCGGATGCCGCGCTCCTTAAGCCAGGCGTCGAAGTGGCGGTTCGTGCCGACATGGAGACCGTCCTCGCGGCCGCAGGCGAGCCAGAGCAGGCTGATGCGATAATTGTCGTCCGCCTGCAGATCCGGATAGCTCTGCCGGAAATTGTCCGGCCCTTCCCCGTGGAACGAACCGATCGCGCCGCTGAAGGAGCCTATCCAGGCGAAACGCCCGAGATCGTTGAGCCCAACGAACAGCGCTTCCGCGCCGCCCATCGAAAGCCCGGCGATGGCTCGGTATTCCCGGCTGCCTTCCGTCTGGTATTCGCCCTCCACCCTGGGCATCACCTCGCCGAGCAGGGTCTCGCGGAACCGGGCGTAGTTGCGGTCCCGCAGCGCATGGTCGGCGAACGCCCGGTACTCTCCCACCTTCAGGACCTCGGGCGCGCCGTACCCCAGCGGCATCGCCACGATCATCGGCTGCGCCTCGCCCCGGGCGATCAGGTTGTCGAGGATGACGTTGGCGCGCCCGACCGTCGTCCAGGCGGAGGCGTCGTCGGTGTAACCGTGGAGCAGGTACAGAACGGGGTAATGCCGCGCGCTGCGCGGATCGTACCCGGGCGGCGTGTAGACGTAGAAATCCCGCTCCCCGCCCATCACGTCCGAATGGTAGAACTCGTGGTGAATCGTTCCGTGCGGCACCTGATTGGTCTCCCAGAGGAGGCTGGCCGGCCCCGGCACGTGCAGAAGCGTGCTCGGGCTGACAAGATTGGGCACGAGGGAGGGATTGGCGGGATCCAAGAGGACGACGCCGTCCTCGCGGAAGACGTAAGGGTAGAAATCGGGCTCCAGGGGCGCCGTGGTCAGCGCCCAGACGCCGTCCGCGCCGCGGCTCATCGGCGCGGGCGCGGCCCCGGACCTCAGAACCTCGACCGCGTGCGCGTAGGGGGCGCGCAGCCGGA
>JBOHXF010000456.1:0-1565 GCA_050737455.1 Opitutaceae bacterium
GTAAAGCGTCGTCAAGACGCCGGTTCGGCCGCGCCTGCCGATCCCGGATCGGAACGCCGGTCGCGGGGAAGCGGGCGCTGCGAGAAATCCGCGAAGAACCGGCCAAGCTCCCTTACGGCGATCGCGAACAGGCGCCGGCCCTTCTCCGCGCTGGCCGCGGCCGGAGCGCCGATATGCCCGTGGGCCGTGAAAGCGGGAAAGGACAAGGCGGCGTTCCAGCCGGAGCTCTCGTGGTCCGGAAAAGGGCAGTCCGGAGGTGGAGGTCCCGGAACCAGGTCCGGTCGCGCGGCCATGAGCATCGAGGTTTCAATCTCGCCGGCGTGGCCCACCGTCGGCTGCTTCAGATCGGGAATCTCCGTGCGCCAGTGCGGCCCGCAGATCGTCCAATAGCTCGCGCCGCCGACCAGAACGCCGCGGCGGGTGCATTCGGCCGCGATCTCCGCCAGCGCGGTGGCGAGCGGAGCTTCGTTGCCGCCGTGCGAATTGAGCGCGAAAATCCGGGTGTGGCCCTGGGCGAGCAAGCCGCGCAGCATGGCCGCCAGCATCCGGGTGTACAAAATCGGCGGAGCGCTCAAGGTGCCGCCGAAGGGCGTGTGATGCTCGCTTGCGCCCAACGGCACGGTGGGGAGGATCACCAGCTCGCCGCGCGGCGGCGGCGACTCGGCGAGCCCGCGCTGCAGCAGCTCGTTGAGCAGCGCGTCGGTCCCGGTGGCCAGGTGGGGGCCGTGCTGTTCGGTGGCGGCGAGCGGCAGGACGGCGACCGCCCGCGGGGCGGCCGCGCGGATTTCGGGCGCGGTGAGCTCCCGCCAGAAGCGGACGCGTGACTCCGGGGACGGCATGGCTTTGCGACCCGAGCAAAGCCCGGATCCGGCAAAACTCAAGCGAAAGGGTAACCATCGGGTTACGTGCCGCGGACGACGGTCCGCCGCCGGCCTCCCCTTCGGCGGGCGGACGGGCTTTCCGCCTCAAAGCCGGGGATGCCAGGCTTCCGACGGCCAGCTGTAAATGTAGCGCGGGTCGTGGACCTTCCAGCAGACCGAGCGCGCGTCACGGCGGCGGACCCCGGGGATTTTCGCGTAAGCGTCGGCCAGACCGCTCCAAGCGCATTCCACGGTCACTTCGATCGGCATCGTCGGCGTCCACGGCCGGGCGGGGACCTCCGCTGTCCGCTCCGCGCCGGCGCCGCCGGCGAACGCCCGGGCGATGTCCCGGCGGATGTTGGCGCGCACCGTTTCCGGGGCGTACAGTTCGCAGCTTTCCCAGCCGGTGCCCCGCTTGGTCGGCGTGGTGACGACCCACGGGAAGAGCCTGCGCGCCTCCGCGCACAGCGCTTCGTCGCCGGAGGCGTAACGGAGCGGGACCCCGAAGGCGCCGGCGTACAGTGCGAATTGCGAGAGCTCGCCATGTTCCTCGCCGTCGATGAGGAACCGGCAGATCTGCTTCGATCGCTGGGTGTGGTCGAGGAACCCGTGCAGGGTGCCCGCCATCGCATGCTGGCCGATCAGGGCGACGCCGGCCAGGGTCCGGTCGAGGAATTCGAAATCGATCGGCGGACCGGGCAGGAA
>JBOHXF010000457.1:0-1588 GCA_050737455.1 Opitutaceae bacterium
GCCGATGAGCGTGAGCCCGGTCGTGGCCGCGGCGGTCCGCGCCGCGAAGGTAAAGGCCGCGACGCCGACGATCAGGCCTCCCGACTGCCACAAGAGCTTCGGGTCGATCTGCATGCCGATGGCGACGAAAAAGACGGCGGTGAACACGTCGCGCAGGCCCTCGAAGGTGCGCTCCACCTGCGCCCGGTGCGGCGTTTCCGCCACCACCGCTCCGAGCAGGAACGCGCCCAGCGCGAGCGAGTATCCTGCGGATTGGGCCACCAGCGCGAGGCCGAAGAGCAGTCCCGCGACGCCGACCGTCTGCAGCTCCTCGTCCACGGAGACGCTCATCCGCTTGAGCAGCCACGGCACGAGGAGCAGCGTGCTGATACCCGCGAGGACGATGAAGGCTCCGAGGCGTCCCAAGGTCTCGATCAGGTGCGGCTTATGCCCCGCGCCGCCGAACTCCGCGACGGAATTGAGCAAGGTCAGCATGACCACCGCCACGATGTCCTCCAGGACCGACACGCTCATGGCGAGCTGGCCCGAGCGCTCGTGGGTCACGCCGGTCTCCTGCAGGATCTTGCTCACGATCGCGGAGGAGGAGACCATCAGAATGCCGGCCAGGAAAAGATCCTCCGTGCCGGGCCAGCCCAGAGCCTCGCCGAGCAGCCGGGAGAAGCTGTACATGATGAGGGCGGACGCGAAGACCGCCCCGAGGAGGCCTGCGCCGAGGCGGCGAAGCCGGCGCAGGCTCAGGCGCAGGCCGATGCCGAACATGAGGAACACCAGTCCGATCTGGGCGGCGGTGGCGACCCGCCCGGGGTCGGTCACGAGCGAAAACGGCGGCGTGTGCGGCCCCACCACGATGCCGGCTGCGAGGAAGCCCACGACGACCGAAAGGCCGATCCGCTGGCAGATCCAGCCCACGGCGGCGGCGACGACTAGAATGACCGCCAGATCCTGAATGAAGCCGACGCCGTGCATCCGCGGAAGTCATTTCCGGCGAGACGCCGAAGGCGAGGTTGAATTCGCGCGCGAAAGCGTATTCGTTGGCGCCGGTACCGGGCAGCGATCGGGTTGGCCGGGAGAAAGGGGAGCCCACCTTGCCGAGCCGCATCACGAATCCATCTCTACGATTTTTTGTCCTCGCGGCGCTCGCCGCCATTCCCGCCGCCTTCGGCCGGCCGGTCGTTCAGGCGGTGATCGCCAGCCCGCCGCGAACCGTGGTGCTCGAGACCGAGGGAGCGGCCTCGGGGGCGTTCATCTACGAGAACGCCGACGGCACGACGATCCGCATCCGGAAGGTGCTGGGCGGCCTGGGCGAGCAGCCCCCTCCGGTGCGCATCGTCCGCTATCCGAAGGCCTTTTGGGCCCGCCTCCTCAAGGCGAAGAACGACATTCTCGCGGAGAAGCTGCTGTCCGGGAGCCGGAGCGATCCGACTTTCCGCCAGATCCAGGGCCTGTATCCGCGGCTCGCCAAGGCGGAGGCCTGCATCGGGCGGATGGAGGACGCATCGGGGATCACCGTCGCGATCGACGGCTCGGTCTCGATGGGCAGCCCGTATTTTTCCGGGAGCCGGCGCCTGGGCGATCAGGTCTATTCGCC
>JBOHXF010000458.1:0-3436 GCA_050737455.1 Opitutaceae bacterium
TTCGGATCCTCCGCCGGAGGTCCACATCGTGAGCCCGGTGCGCGGATCGGATTTCTTCAAGGACGAGCGCCTCGACCAATACTCCGCGCTTCGTTTCAAGGTGGGGGACACGATACGCTTCGCCGCCGTCGCGAAGGATCGGAAGGACGGCTGGTTGGCTGATCCTGCCTTCCGCTGGTCGATCAACTGGGGCGAACGCGGCCCCGTCCAATGCGCCGCCCGAGGAACGGGCTCGCAGATGGATTTCACGGTCCCCCCCGCCGACGTCGGCTGGTACTGGGTCGAGGTTTCGGCGAAAGATTCGAGCGGCGTCACGGGCGAGGACTACATCACGTTCAAAGTCGAGCGATAGGGCCGCCATCCATGACGGCGGCCGATCGCGATTACCCCGACGCGGGGCGGGACCGATGAGTCGCGCGGTCAAAGGGGCCGCCCTCGCCGGGCTGGCCGTGGGCACCGGGGCGGTGGTCTGGCTCGGAGCCGGCCGGATCTTCGGGGCGATTGGCCGGATCGGCTGGATGGGCCTGGGGTGGGTGCTCGCATGGCAATTGGCGATGTTCGTCGCCCAGGGGCTCGCCTGGCGGATCGTCTGTCCGGAAGCGCGCCTTTCAGTCATGGTTTGGGGACGTCTGGTGCGGGAGGGAGGGGTGACGTGCCTGCCGTTCTCCGGCATTGGCGGACTGGCGTTCGGAGCCCGGGCACTGATGCTCGGCGGCGTCGGTTTTGGCCGGGCCGCCGCATCGACCGTGATCGACGTGGTGGCCGAAGGCATCGGCCTTGCGCCCTTCCTCGTGTACGGCCTTGTCGTGCTGCTGGCCCGCGAGCCCGGCTCTTCGCTGGCGGCGCCCATGGCCGCCGGGATCGGGGCCCTGTTGCTCGGAGGCGCCGCGGCGTTCGCCCTTCGCCGGCGCCTCGCGGCGCTCCTGCGCGCAGCGACAGCGCTGCTGTTGAAGAAGGGTTTTCGAACCGCTGCGGGGCGCGCCCGCGAGCTGAATTGCGAGCTCGAAGCCCTGTTTCTCCGCCGCGGTCGGATCACATGGGCGTCCCTCGCCCATGTGCTCTGCTGGTGCGGGGGGGCGGGCAACGTGTGGATCGGTTACCATCTCCTCGGCGCTAAGCCGGGCCTCGCCGAGGCGATGGCCATGGAGAGCCTCTTCAGCGGCGCGCTCAGCGTCGGTTTCATGGTGCCGGGCGGCTTCGGCGTCCAGGAGCTCGCCTACATCGGCGTTGGGCGGCTTTTCGGGATGCCGTCCGCACTTTCCCTCGCTCTTTCGCTCATCCGTCGCGCGCGCGACCTGATCGTCGGCGCGCCGGCGCTGGCGGCATGGCAATTCCTCGAAGCGCGCAGGCTGGAGGCCTCTTCGGCGAGCGCATCGGCGCGAAATCGGGACTGAAGCCGTCCTTCCCAGGGGCGCCTTAATAGACGAAGGGAATGAGAGCGGCGGTCCGCTTGCGATACTTGCGGTACGCCGTCGGGAACCGGCGGAACATGAGAGCCTCCTCGATTTTGAGCTTCGCGACGAGAAGGACGATCGCCAAGGCGAGGAGATAAGCGTCCCATCGCCGGCCCTCGGCGAGGCAGGATCCGAAGATCGCGACGAGCAAGCCGGTATAAATCGGGTGCCGAATCCGGCGGTAAGGCCCCCGCCGGATCAATTCATGGTCTTCCTTGATCGTCGGCTCCGCGCTCCAATTCCTCCCCAGGACCCTCCGCGCCCAGATGGCGAAGGCGATCCCGCCGGCGGTCAGGACCAAGCCGGCGGCGGCCCGCGCTCCGTCGCGGGGCAGGATTCGCCGGCCGAAATAGTGCGGGTACCGGTGCAGGACGAAGAACGCGGCCGCGATCGAAAGCATTCCCGCGAACCGCCATAACAGACTCACCCGGAGCATGGGTCGCTTGTTGCCGAACGCCGCCGCGATCCAGTAAACAGCCCAGAAGACCCAAAGCGCGACAAACGCGATTCCTAAATGTTGCATCGAACGCCTGGGAGGGAACCGGCCAGGAGAGGGACCCATGGTCGCCCGAGAATCCGTCCGGCGTCAAGGATTCGAGGCCGGGTTGCCCGCGCACGGGCCCATCTCCCGATTGTCGGTGGATTCAGGCCCGAGAAGCAGGTGCGCCGGGGAGTTCGCGCAACGTGAAGCGGTTGAGCACGCCGCGGTCGAAATCGTCGTAGGAACCGAGGTAACGGTTCATCGACCGGCCCTCCAGTCCTTGCTTGGTTGATGGCCCCTTGGATCCGATCGCGAACCCGGGAAAGCGGGGCTCCCCGAGGCGGTCGACAGCTGCCTGCGCAGGGGCCCCGCGCTCCGCGACTCCTTGAGTCAGCAGGCGGCAGTTCGGCCCTCGCGACGCCTCGCCAGCAGAAGGGCGCCTAAGGTCAGGGCAAGCAATCCCGCGGTGTCGGCGCCATCCGGAACGCCGTGCGAGACGGGCCCGTCATCGAGGGCCGAGACGTTGTCGAGACCGGCGTAATAGACGGTCGGTTCGGACGTGGAATTATAGCTGGGACTGCCCGAATCGAACGCAAAAGCTGTAAACGTCAGCGTCGTGGACGTCCCCGTCGCAATGAATGTCTCATTGAATTGCTGCCAAGTGTCTACGCCTGTATCGGTATCGAACGCGTAGGAGTCGGAATTGCCCGTGGCGGAGAACACGATGCCCGGCAGGGCACCATTATCGTAATCGGAGTTCTGGCCCAGATAAAAGCTGACAGCATATTGGTCGCCCACTGTCGTGTTGATCGTCTGCGAGACGCCGTCGTAGGGGAATCCAGTGTTGTTGTACCCGGTCAAATCCAGAAACTCCGAGCCATCCTCCGCCGTGGTGCCGTCGTAAGGGTTGATGGTATTGATCCAATAGACATAATTTCCGCCGACCGAATCGACAGTCCAGCCCGGGATCTGGGTGGACGAAGTCGCATTGACCCCGTCTCCGTCACCGGCGCCAGGGCCGTCCGTTTCGAAGCTTCCGTTTGTCAGCAGCAAATTCGCGTGGGCTGCAGGCGAAAGCGCAAGGGCAAGTGCCGAAGCTAGGATTCCTAAGGCTGCGGACTTTAGGGGCATGGATATTTTCATATTTTTTGTCTTCAAAGCACGAAATGTGCCAGGGATCCTATGATACATATTATGTTGTATACAAATATGATATGCAATTATTACCATCCGAAACGTTGGCCATCCGCGTAAATCTTACCGACGCTTAAGCAACCCCAACAATCAATAAGTTACCTAACTCATTTGCTTAATGGATCTTAATGGATCTAGAGCTATGTAAATAATCCCGACACCAGGGTCGTCCTCTCCGCGCCCGAGCCGATGGACTCGCCGAGGCCTGCGGTCCCCGCTGAGGGCCGGCCCGATCATATCGCCTGAAGCCTCTGATCGCTCGCCGCTGCGCGGCTCTCGAAACCGCCCCCAACCCTCGTTCATACCC
>JBOHXF010000459.1:0-3532 GCA_050737455.1 Opitutaceae bacterium
ATCCTCGGCATCACCTCCCTCGATCGCCTGCTCCGCGAGCTCGATCACTGGGAGGGCCGCCAGAGCTCCGCCTGACCGCGGAGGCTGCGCCGTCGAGATCGAGGAGACGCGACCCGGCCAGCCTCTCATTCTCTCGCGGCGCTCAGGCGCCAATCGACGAGTTCCACCTGGAGCAGCTTTCGGCCGCCAAAGTGGTTCCAGTGCAGTTCCACCGCGAAATCGAGCGGCACCCCGCAGGGCGGCTGCCGTTCGGCCATCTTCCAGGCGACCCCGTGCAGGCGGCGGCCCCGGCCGTCGTCGAACCAGAACCGGAAATGCTGCTCCTTGAAGATCTCCGGCGCCTGGCGCAGGCTCACGCTCCGGATCCCAAAGACCGGTTCGGGATTGCCCTGGCCGAACGGATGCAGCGATTCGATCTCGTCCATCAGCCATTCGCGCATGTGCGCGGCCGGCAGCCACGCCGAAATCTCCAACCGCGCCTCGCCGATCCCGCCCCCGGCGCATTTCCGCACGGCCTGGGCGAACCGCTCGCGGAAACCGGCCAGCCGGCCCTTGTCCAGCGCCACGCCCACGGCCATCGGGTGGCCCCCCCAGCTTTCCAGATGCTCGCTGCACTGAGCGAGCACCTCCACGAGATTGATGCCGTCGATGCTGCGCCCGGACCCCTTCGCGAGCGCCCCCTCGTTGCCGAGCACCACGCACGGCCGGTGGTACTTCCGCGTGACCCGCCCGGCGACGATGCCCACGACGCCGGGATGCCAGCCCTCGTCGTAGAGGACGATGCCGTCCTGGGCGGCGAACTGGGTCTCGATGAGCCGTTCGGCCGCCTCCGTGATCTGCCGCTCGATCTCCTGGCGCTCGCGGTTGAACGCATCGAGCTGGCGGGCGGTCTCGAAGCAGAAGCGCGCGTCCTCGCTGACCAGCAGCTCCACCGAAATCGCCGCGTCCGCGAGCCGCCCCGACGCGTTGATCCGCGGTCCAAGCCGGTACGAGATGTCCACCGGGAGGATGGGCTGGCCGGGCTTCACCCCGGCGACCTCCATCAGAGCGCGCAGGCCCGGCCGCCGCGTTTCCTGCATGATGCGCAGCCCATGGTGGGCCAGGATCCGGTTCTCCCCGGTAAGAGGGACGAGATCCGCCACGGTGCCCAGGGCCACCAGGTCGAGATGCTCGCGCAGCTTGAGGCTGTAGGCCACGGGATGATCGTCCCGGCGCATTCGCTTGAGCAGTCCGTGCATCAGCTTGAACACAAGCCCCACCGTGCACAAATGCCGCACGCCGTCGTCGGTCCCGGCCTCCGACGGGTGCACGTGCGGATTGATGAGCAGGCACCGCTCCAAGGCCCCCGTCTTCGAACGGTGATGATCGATCACGATCACATCGACGCCGAGCCCGTGCAGGTAGTCGACCTCCTCCTGGGAATTGGTCCCGCAGTCGAGCGCCACGAACAGTCCGGGCCGCCCGCCTTCCAGCGCGCGGTCGATCGCGCTTCGGGACAGGCCGTAGCCGTCCTCGGAGCGGCGCGGCACGACGAAGCGGGGTTCCACGCCGAAACGGCGGAGCACCGAGACGAAGAGCGCCGTGCTGGTGACCCCGTCGACGTCGTAGTCGCCCAGGACGACGACGCTTTCGCGCCGGCCGATCGCGCTCCGGAGGCGCTCGACGGCCTCCGCGAGGTTGCGCAGGACGAAGGGGTCGCCCAGCGCGGCAAGGGCGGGCCGGAGGAATTCGATCGCACCGTCGCCCAGGCGGTTGCGCAGCAAGAGTTCCGCCAGCACGAGGCTGACGCCCGCTTGCTTGCTCAGGGCCTCCACCTCGGAGGCCGGAAGCGGCCGGTGGATCCAGCGCATCGCGGCGGGCCGGCCTGGATTAGCGGGAGGCTTTGCTCGATCCGGCCCACTCGTAGCTGGGCGCCACGTCGGCGTGGGCCTCCACGTGCTTGCGGTCGCCGCGGTGCCACCAGTAGAACACCTGCGCGGCGATGAAGATGGCCGAGAAGGTGCTGGTGACGACACCGATCAGGAAGGTGAAGGAGATGTCCTTCAGGACGCCGCTGCCGAAGACGTAAAGCGCGAGGGCCGCGAGGAAGGTCGTGGTCGCCGTCATGATCGTCCGGGCGAAGACCTTGCTGATCGCGGTGTTCACGACCTCGCGGAGCGAGCCGGTCGGGTTGTACTTGAGCTCCTCGCGTATTCGGTCGAAGACGACGACGGTCTCGTTGATCGAATAGCCGGCGATGCACAGGATGGCCGCGACCATGGCGGCCGAGAACTGGTGCCCGGTGAGCACGAAAATGCCGATATTCATGAGAATATCGTGGAAAGTGGAGACCATCGCCCCCACCCCGAAGCCGAACTCGAAGCGGAAGGCGATGTAGAGCAGGACGGTCAGCATGGACACCCCGACCGCCAGGAGCGCGTTGAACTCGACCTCCTTCCCGATGGAGGCGCCGATGTGGCTTTTTCCGATCTGGACGAGGCCGGCCTGGGGATAGGCTCGCCGCAGGGCCGCCACCACCGTCGCCGCCTTATTCTCCGGGGTGTCGATCCGCAGGAGCTCGCCGCTGCCGCCGATCGCGTTCTCGTAGGTCGGATCGATGTCGCGCACCTTGGCCGCCGCGGCGGTCGCGCGAATCTGCGCGATGCCCAGCCGCTGGTGGAACTGCATCGTGACCTGGTCGCCGCCCGTGAAGTCGATGCCGAAGCTGCGGCTGCCCTTGTAGATCACGACCGCGAAGCTGATCAGCACGAGCAGCCACGAGCAGATGAACGAGGGCCGGCCGTACCGGATGAAATCGACGCCGACGCGGTGCCCGATGAGGTGGCGCATGCGCAGCTTCTTCACCCAGCCCGCTTCGATGATCCATTCCATGAGGAGATGGGCGGTGACGAGCACCGTGAACATCGTGGCGAGCACGCCGATCGCGAGGGTGACGCCGAAGCCCTTGATCGGACCGGTGCCGAGCCAGATCATGATCGCGCAGATGATGAGCTGGACGATGTGCGCGTCGATGATCGTGGACAGCGCCTTGTGATAGCCGGACTGGTTCGCCACCGCGGGCCCCTTGGAGGCCGCAAGCTCCTCGCGGATTCGCTCGAATATGATGATGTTGGCGTCGACCGCCATGCCCACGGTGAGCACGATGCCCGCGAGGCCCGGCAGCGTCATGGTCGCGCCGAAGCTGGCCATGGTCCCGAGGATGATGAGGAGGTTCAGGCCAAGGGTCGCCACCGCGACGATGCCGCCGCTGATGTAGAAAATGATCATGAACCCGCAGACCGCGGCGGTTCCGACGACCGCCGCCCGGAAGCCGCTCTTGACCGCGTCCTCGGCGAGCGAGGGGCCGATCTCGTACTGGTCCTTGACGATCAGCGGAAGGTCCAGGGGGTTGTTGAGGACGTTCGACAGGTCGATCGCCTGCCGGTCCGTGAAACTGCCCTCGATGACCGCGGAATCGCCGTCGATCTCCTGCTTGACCGTCGGAGCGGAATAAAGCTTGCCGTCGAGCACGATGGCCAGCCGGCCGTAGGGC
>JBOHXF010000460.1:0-1629 GCA_050737455.1 Opitutaceae bacterium
ACCTGAAAGAGGAGCTCGGATTCGTCGCGGTATTCGATCGTGCCTTCGATGCGGTCCGGGAAATAGTCGACATGCCTGACAGGCGTGCCTCTCTTTTCGTGAGGCTCTGCATGCAGAACGGGGGGCGCCTCTCCGCTGCAAAGCGCGCGCAGTTCGCCGAGCTGGGAGATTCCGAAATCGTGGAGCTCGAGCGCCAGGTTCAGGCGGCGATGGCGGCCGGGGGCGCCGGCCGAACCTAGAATTCGCGTCGCGCCGATCGCGCTCACCGTCCGGCCGGCGGCCGCTCCTCCTGCAGGACTCCGGCCTCGATCTCCTGCAGGAGCTCGCGAACCTCCTCGGCCGTGCATTGGCGCTCATCGAGCAGCGCTCCGAGGAGACCCTCGAGGTACGTGCCGACCGCCACCGCGACCGCGCCGGGCGGATACCGCTCGATACTCATCACGAGCTCCTCCAGCTCCTCGATGCATTCCTCCACCACGGCGTCCTCGGCCGCCTCGTCGTTCAGGGACATGGAAAGCTCCTTTCCGTGAAGGGTTGTCAGCTCGAGGATAGCGCGCGCCGGCGGCTGATGGTCCCGCGCATTTCTATACAAACACGCAGGCAAATGCGGTTCCAATCCTGACGGGCGTCTCTAGACTGGCCAGCGTGCGATCCGGCACGCGCGGCCTACACGAGGAGCCCGCCATGAACAGTTTCACGCTAACCGCCATCGGCAACCTTTCTCGCAACCCAGAGCTCACCGTCGAGGGCGACCGCACCTACGCGAAGTTCTGCCTGATCGGCAACGACTACGCCGGCAAGGACGAGGAGGGCGGGGCGCGCGAGATCGCGACCAGCATCTGGTTCACCGCCTTCGGCGCGCTCGGGGAGACGATCGCGCGCACCGCGCGCAAGGGCGATCAGCTCATCGTCGACGCCCAGGTGCGCGCCGACAACTGGACGGACAAGGACGGGGAGCGGCACTACGACTACAACTTCGTCGTGCAAGGCTTCCGGTTCGGCGCCCCCGGCAGGGTGAAGCGCGACGAGCGCGCAACCCGGCGCCCCGACGAGCCCGCCCGTCTCGCCGCCAGCGCCTAACGCAATATCCAACGGGAAAAACAGGGATGTTTTTCCCGCAGCCTACAGGGACGTATTCACGGCGGCCCGGGAAATCCCTTTCGAAGCGAGGCCCCGGGCCCGAGCTCTGCAAAGTCTCTTGGATAGCGCATACACAGAAACGGAGGCAAATCATGTCGAAGCGAATCACTCGGATGGCGGCGCACGGTCTGCCCGGGGCCATCCTTCTGGCCTCAACACTCGGTGCGGCCATGGTGCTGTCCCTGGCGCTCCCGCAGCCCGCGCTCGCCCAGACCTCGCCGTTTCTCACCGGCGCAACCGCCCTGGAGAGCAACATCCTCGCCTGGCTCACTCCGATCGCCATCATCCTGGTCATGGTGCTCGGGGGCATGGCCATGGCGAACCGGATCTCCTGGGGCTGGTGCATCGGGGCGATCCTCGGAATCGCGATCGCCTTCGGCGCGCCGCAGATCGTCACCTGGGTGCGCGGGATGTTCGGTGTTTGATGAGGAACGGCTGAGGAGAAACGACAATGGACAGGGAAACACGCGGCCTCGCCGCCGATCCGCT
>JBOHXF010000461.1:0-1623 GCA_050737455.1 Opitutaceae bacterium
GTCCCGGTCTCCCCCCGGATGAGGACCGTGACCGGCTTCGAGGCGACACGTCCGATTTCCTTGTAGATCATCTGCATCGCCTCGCTGTGCCCCACGAGGGCGTCGCGGACGGCGCCCGACTCGCCGAGAAAGACGGGCTCGGACATGAGCCGGTTGCTGTCGGCCGCCTTCCGAACCAGCTCGATGAGCTGAGGCATGGCGAAGGGCTTCACGAGATAATCGAACGCGCCGAACTTCGTCGCCTCGATCGCGGTGTCGGTGGTCCCGAAGGCGGTGATGAGAATGACCGGCAGCCGCGGCTGCGCGGTCCGCAGGCGGCGGATGAGCTCCAGGCCGTTGACGCCGGGGATGCGCAGGTCGGTGACGACGACGTTGACCGGTTCCTCCACGGCATAGGCCAGGCCCTCGTCCCCCCGGCGCCGGACGGCGACCTCGTGCCCCTCGTCCGCCAGCACCCGGCGGACCGTGTCGGCGATTCCGGGATCGTCCTCGATCAGGAGAACTTTTGCGCCCGAATTCATGCGGCGGCCAGGGGCAGCACGACGCCGAAGGTGGTCCCGCGGTGGACCCGGGTCTGGTATTGCAGGGCCCCGCTGTGCTTTTCGACGATGCGCGCCGCGATCGAAAGGCCGAGCCCGGTGCCATGGTCCTTCGTCGTGAAGAACGGATCGAACAGCCGCTTGCCCACCTCCGGAGGGATGCCCTTGCCGGTGTCCGCCACCTCGAGAATCACCACGTCCCTTTCAGCCCCGTAAAGCCACTTGCGGTCCCTCCGGGCGCCCAGGGTGATCGTTCCGTCGCGCCCGATGCTGTCGGCCGCGTTCTGGACAAGATTGATCACGACCTGCTTGATCTGAGCCGGGTCGACGCGCACCGGCCAGGCCGCCGGGCCGCCGACGACCAGCCGGATGCCGGCCTTTGCCAGCTCCGGCCCCAGGATGGCCCGGACGTCCTCGAACAGCCGGTCGATGGGAATCGTGGCGAGCTGCGGATCGGAGGGCCGGGCGAACCTCAAAAAATCGCCGACGATGCGCTCGAGCCGCGAGATCTCCCGCTGGACCACCTCCGAGTCCCCGTGCTCGGGCGAGCCGGGGGCGAAGCGCTTCTGCTGGGTGAAGAGCGCCGCCTGGATCGCCGTCAGCGGATTGCGGATTTCGTGCGCGACCCCGGCCGCGAGCATGCCGAGCGCCGCGAGCTTCTCCCGGCGCTCGGCCAGTTCCTGGCTTTGCACAAGCTTCACCCGAAGCGGCGCGACCAGGTCCCTGTAGGCGACCGCAGCAAGAACGATTCCGAAGACGAACAGGAGCGCCAGCAGCCCCAAGACCGACGAGCGAAGCCCTTTGACCATCTGTCCGGCCTCGGCAAGGAGCTGGTTGCGGGAGCGGTAATGGGCGCCGGCGAGCGCCTGCCCCAGGTCGAACAGATGCTGGGACTGAGTCCGGATGGCGGTAAAGACCGCCAGTGAGTCCGCCGACCCGGAACGCGCGGCTGGGCGACCGGGCGCGTCCGCGGCGACGCGGAGATAGGCGTCGTATCCGGCCTTGAGGCGGCGGAGCGCCTCCCGCTCGTCGGCCGTGTTCAGATTGGACGCCTGGCTGTCGAGCCACCCGCTCAATTGCAGGC
>JBOHXF010000462.1:0-11395 GCA_050737455.1 Opitutaceae bacterium
GAACATGGCATGGTCCAGCCGCGGCAGTCCGGTGGTGAAAAGGAAGGTCGCCAGGCCTGCCAGGGCGGCGCCCAGCACCGTCAGTTCGAAGGTGATGGGGATGAACGACGGCCAGCTGTTGAGCGGCCTGCCGCCCACGTTCAGGGGATAGACGTGGGTGGAGTATTCCAGCATGAAGTAGGCGGCGGCCCCGGACAATGCGCCGCCCACCCCCATCGCCAGCGGCGTCGGCGAAGGCCGGTCGAGCGCCATGTCCTCGATCTCCGCCACCTCGTAGGGCGAGAAGGTCTCCCACCGCGTGTGGCCGGCGTCGCGCACGGCCCGAGCCGCCGCCACCAGCCTGTCCGGCGCGGCGTAGCTGGCCACGATCCAGCGTGTTTCCGCCGGCATCTCCCGCAGGGGCGCGCTCACGACCGCGCCTCCCCGCGCCGGATCGACGCCAGCTGCCGGACCTCCGCCATATTGATGGCCGGGAGCACCCGCAGGAACACGAACACCATCGTGAAGAACAGTCCCACCGAGCCGAACAAGGTGGCAAAATCCCAGAATGTCGGCCGGTAGTTGTGCCACTCCGACGGCATGTAGTCCCGGTGGAGGCTCACCACGATGATGACGAAGTTCTCCACCCAGATGCCGACCAGGATGAAGATGGAGGCGATCCACAGGAAGACCGGGTTGCGCCGCAACCGGCGGATCCACAGCAGCTGCGGCAGCAGCAGGTTGAAGCCCATCTTCATCCAAAACCAGGGGGCGTAGGCCCCCAGCGCCCGGTTGAGGTCGGTGTACCGCTCGTAGATGTCGCCGCTCCACCAGGCGGCGAAGAACACCGAAAAATAACAGTAATCCAATATTAGGGCGGTCACGAGCATCATCAGGGCCATCAGTTCCAAGTGCCGCGTCGTGATGAAATCCTTCAGCCCGCACGCCGCCCGGAAGGGGATGGCGATCACCAGCATCATGGCGAAGCCGCTGTAGATGGCCCCGGTGACGAAGTATGGCGGCAGGATCGATTCGTGCCAGCCGGGCACTATCGTCGCCGCGAAATCCAGGCTGACGATGCTCTCCACCGAGATGATGAGCGGCGTCAGCAGCCCGGCCATCGTGATGTAGAGCCGCCGGTAGTTGGCCCAGTGCCGGCCGGCCCCACGCCAACCCAGGCACAGGATCCCGTAGAACCGCGCCAGCCTCCGGCTGGGCGCCCGGTCGCGCATGGTGGCGAGGTCCGGCATGATGCCGACGTACCAGAACACGAACGACACGATCAAGTAGGTCGCCACCGCGAAGCAGTCCCAGGTGAGCGGGCTGCGGAACTGCGGCCACAGGCCCATCGTATCCGGATAGGGCAGCACCCAGTAGGCATAGATGGGGCGTCCCAGGTGCAGGACCGGCATGATTCCGGCGCAGGAAACCGCAAACAAGGTCACCGCCTCGGTAAGCCGGTTGATCGAGGCGCGCCACTCCTGGTGCAGCAGAAGCAAGAAGGCCGAAATGAACGTGCCCGCGTGCCCGATGCCGATCCAGGTCACGAAATTCACGATCGCGAAGGCCCAGGCCACCGGAATGTTCACGCCCCAGATGCCCACGCAGTGCGTGAACAGCCACAGGACCGCAACCAGGAGCAACATCGTGCCGGCGAAGGACAGGGTGAAGCCCAGCCACCATCCGCGGGGCGCCGGCCAGTGGAACACGGTGTCGGCGATGCGCCGGTTGGCCAATTCGACCGAGACGTCCGCGCCGATGATCGGCTCGACGTGCGGCGGATAGGAGGGCGGGTTCATGCCGGATCAGGCGGGCGGAGGGATGTTGGTGATCCTCGACAGGTAGGTTGTGCGCGGACGGGTGTTCAGCTCCGCCAGCAGCGCGTAATGGCTCGGCTCGGCCTTGCGCCGGCTCACCAGGCTGCGCGGATCGTTGATGTTGCCGAAGACGATGGCCTCGGTGGGGCACGCCTGCTGGCAGGCGGTGCGGATCTCCAGGTCGCGGATGGCGCGGTCCTCCCGGTCGGCCACGATCCTCGCCGCCTCGATGCGCTGGACGCAGTAGCTGCACTTTTCCATCACCCCTCGTTCCCGCACCGTCACGTTGGGATTCTCCTGGAGGCGCAGCGGCGAGGCGATGGCCGGCCGGTAGTCCAGGAAGTTGAACCGGCGCACCTTGTAGGGACAGTTGTTCGAGCAGTAGCGCGTCCCCACGCACCGGTTGTAGATCATCTCGTTGAGCCCCTCCGACGAGTGGACCGTCGCCCCCACCGGACAAACGAGCTCGCAGGGCGCGTCTTCGCAGTGCATGCACGGCACCGGCTGGGAGATGAAATTCCGCGCCGTTTCCGTGCCGCGGAAATAGCCGTTGACCCGGATCCAGTGCATGGTGCGTCCCCGCGCCGCCTGGTCCTTACCGACCGCCGGGATGTTGTTCTCCGCCTGGCATGCCACGACGCAGGCGGTGCAGCCGATGCACGTGGACAGGTCGATAAGCATCCCCCAGGCGTAGCGGCTCCGCGGCCATGGCGGGTAGAGGCTCTGCGCGGGCTGCTCCGAGGGCAGCCGCGGGCCCGACAGCTCTGCCGCGGGGAGGAACCGCGCCTGGTCCCGCCCGTATTGCTCGAACTGCTGCTGCGGCGCCTGCACCAGCGGATACCTCCGCCCGACGGGTCGAAGCTGCGCGGCGGAAAGCCAGGGCGATGCGTGGAGGCGGATCCGATAGGCGTCGTAGCCCCTGCCGAGCCCCACCGGACCGGTTTGCCGGCGCCCTCCGCCGAGGAAGGCGATCGCGCACCCGTCCCCCTGGCCGGGAACCACCACGGCGGGGGCCTCGACCGAGCGCCCGTGGACTTCCACCCGGATCAGGTCCCCCTGGGCGACGCCCAGTCGCTCGGCCATCGCCGGTCCGAGCCACAAGGTGGTGTCCCAGACAAGGCCGGTGAAGGGGCGCGGGTTCTCCTGCAGCCAGGGATTGTCGGCCAGGGAGCCATCGCCCAGGAACGGATCCGCGCGCACCACCAGCTCCACCTGCTCCCCGGCGGGCGAGGCCCGTCCCGGACGCCGTTCCGCTCCCCGGAACTCAGCGGGCGCCACGGGATTGAGATCGGCATCCGCACCTGCCGGTGGCGCCGCTCGCCGGCCCGACGCGCCCGCCACCGAGGGATCGATCACGCCGTGGTTGAGCCATTCCCGCCAGCGGGCGTCGAACCGGTCGCCGCCCGCGGCGCCGCGCCAGGTCTCCCGCACCAGATCCAAACCCGGAATGTCCGTCCCGTCTGCGAACCAGCGCAACATTTCGACCAGGGACCGCGTGGCATACATCGGGTCGATCATGGGCTGGCGAACAACCGCGCTGCCGTCGTAGCCCCGGGCGTCCCCCCAGGCCTCCAGGTTGTCGCTCTCCGGAAGGTGCCATCGGCAAAGGACTCCGGTCTCATCGTAGCGTTCGCCCATGTGCACGGTGTACGGAACGGACCGCAGACGGTCCTCGAAATCGAGGTCGCCGGGGGCGGTGTACGCCGGATTCGGACCGAGGATGCACAATGTCTGGACCAGCCCGTGGTCGATCGCTTCGGCGAGCGCGGCCAGGTCGCCGGCCGACCGACCGTCCCCGTCCGAACGCACCGCCTCCAGGAAACGCACGGTCCGCCCCTCGGCGCCCAGGCGCCGGTTCATCTCGCGGGTCCAGCGCCGCCAGGCGCGGCCCGCCCCAGCTCCGACAGCACACAGCACGTTCGGCGCTCGGGCGCGCAGGTCCCGCGCAACCCGCGCGACGAAGCCCCGCTCGGGCGCGTCCAGCCCATCGACCCGTGTCCCGCCGCCAAGGGCGCCCGCGATCCCGGAAAGAAGCAGGGGAATCCGCGACGGCCTGACCGCCAGACGGTCGTCGGCCATCGCCCCGACGGCGGTCCAGCCCGACTCCAAGGCGTAAATCCGGCTCGCGTCCACCCGGCCGTGCACCACGCGGCGCCGGTCGGCGAGGCCGCGGGCATACCGCAGCGCAGCCGGATGCTCCATGAGAAAATCGCCCTCCACCGCCAACAGCACGTCCGCCCGGGCGGGCTCCAGATCCTCCTGCACGCCGTCTTCGTCGAACCGCGGTAGCGCGGTGTGCTGGTACCAGCGCGCCTCCGGGAAGGCCCGCAGGAGGCGGCCGATCTGGGCCAGCATCGTGGGTGAGGTCGCCGGTTCGGTCAGAAGAGCCCACCCGCGGCCGCGCGATTGCGTTAGAGCGTCCCGGCGCTCCAGCCAGTCGCTCTCGAACCCGTCCCAGGCCGCAACCGCCCCGCCGCGCCGAGGCGCCTGCGAGCGGTGGGGGTCGTAGAGCTCGATCACCGATGCCTGCGTGCCCGCGTCGGTGCCGCCGGCGCTTTCGGCATGGCGGGGATTGCCCTCGATCTTCGTAGGCCTGCCCAGATGGGTCTCCACGACGATGCCGCGGGCGTATCCAAACCGTAAGGCGGCGCTGGCGTAACGGAGGGGCTCGCCGGGCACCATGTCCTCCGGCATGCGCACGTACGGCAGGATGTCCTTCGACGGGCGGCTGCAGGCGCCCAGCCCGGCGGCCGCGAATACCGCCGCCCCCAGCCGCAGGAAGTCGCGCCGGTCCAGGTCCGCCGGCCATTCGGAAGCGCCGGCGGGGAATTCATCGTCGCGCCCTGGGGTGCCAGGGACGGAAGCTTGGGGCGGGGGCATGGAGGTGGGGTCAGCGGTGGCAGGTCACGCAGTCGGTCAGATGGGCGGTGTGTATGTCATACGCCACCAGGAGCTTGCGCCCAACCTCGAGCCGGTCGGGCGGCGGAGTCCAGCGTGCCGCAAAAATCTCCGAGCGGGGCCTCAGATGCGGAGCGGGATTGCGGTGGCAGTTCAAGCACCAGGTCATGTCGAACGAGTGTGCCTGCTCCTCCAGGGCGAAATCGCCCACCTGTCCGTGGCAGGTCGTGCAGCCAACGCCCTTGGCGATATGCAGGCTGTGGTTGAAATAGACGAAATCCGGCACCCAGTTCACCCGCGCCCAATGGAGCGGGCGGCCGGTTTCGGCGCTCTCGATCACAGGCCGCAGCATCGCCGTCTGGCTGAAAATCTGCGAATGGCAGACCAGGCACGTCTGGGTCGACGGCATGCCGGCGAACGCGGAGTTCTCCACGGTGCTGTGGCAGAAGCGGCAGTCGATCCGCAGTTCCCCGGCGTGATGGCGGTGGCTGAAGAGGACCGGCTGGCCGAACTGCCAGCCCTGGTTCGTCCACCAGGGCGAATGGTAGTACGCGTAGACGGCGTATCCGGCGAATGCCAGGAATGCCACCGACACGAGCAGCCCGAGGCGAAACCACCCTGTGGACGCCGCCGTGAAGAGCGGTTTCTTTGCCACCGGTGAAGCGGGAACTTCGGACCCGGTGCGGTCAGTTGCGTCGCGCGGAAGGGCTGCGGGATACCCGGCTGGCGGGACGGCGATCCGCCGGCACCCCGGAGCGGCGCGCTGCGGAAAGGCCGACCGCCATAGGCGGGCGCCGCGATCGCACGCGGATCCTGCCGGTTCGTTTCAGGCGGCGCGTCTCCCGCTCTACGAAGGCTCCCGCTTGGGTGGTGGGCGCCTTGCCTTCATGGGTCGCTTTCCGTGCCATTCGGCTGACAGTCTGGATAGGCATACGTCGCTGTACTCCTCGGCGGAACCTAGCCCATGAGATTGCCGCCCGCCATGGGGCAAACCCGGTGACGCGGCATGGGGCGAGCCCACCGAGGAGTCCCCGAGGATGCGCGCAGGCCGACCGAGACGTGCTCCTCAATGGCGCCGCGAAGATCGTTCCGCCCGATTCGAACGGCATCACATTCGCCCGAAGCCTCGGCAGACGCGGCGAGTCCGCGCCGCTCAGGCGCTCAGACTACGGCCGGCTCAACCCAACCACGATCTGCGTGAACGAATGAGGGGGAAAGGTGTAGTGGATGGCCGAACCGGTGGTGGCGATTCGCTCCGTCTTCGGCGGGTAGCTGGCGCGCTCGGCGTAGGTGTACGGCCGGTCGGCGACACCCACACTGGCGATTTCGCTCACCTCCGAGGTCGGCGCGAAGCGGCCGGTGATGCTCTGTATGTCCGTCGCGACGGACTTCTCCTTGTGCCGGTTGACGACGTTCACGACGATCCGGCCGGTCTTCGCGTTGTAGACCGAGGACACGTCGAGGAAGGGAAGGTCCCGGTAATGGTCGCTGGTCGAGAAGGTCCCGCACTCGACGAACGGATCGAGCGCCTCTCCCCTGCACCGGGTCGAGAACAGCTTGAACGCGTAGAAGAGCGGCGTCTTATAGGTCCGACCCGTCTGGAAGTCGCGGCCGAGGATGGAGGTCAGCAGCGTGTAGTTGGCCATTTTGACGACGTCGGCGTGCCGGAGGAATGCGTTAAAGTATTCGGCCAGCACCAGCGTCGACAGCGCGCCGCCGCCGAAGGGCGGCGCCCACTCGTCGATCGACAGGTACATCGGCCCACCGTGCCGGACGTCGGCCACCGCCTTCAACTGGCCGGCGGTGATGTCGATCTTCTCCTCGAGTTCCCGCTCGCGCTGGCCCAGGAGGACGTAGTAATCCTTGGCCGCCCCCCAGTAGCGGTGGATCGACAGGTAGTCGGCCACCCCATAGAGCCCCTGGATCACTTTCCAATTCCAGTTCACCCAGTCGAGATTGTCCTGATAGTAGGAGGATCCGCTGGCGATGAACTCGAGCTTCGTGCCGGGCGAGCTGGCGCGCATCGCCTTGGCCACCTCGACCGCGAACTTCACGTAGTCGCCGGCCGTCTTGTGGCCGATGATCCACGGCGCGCCGTCGACCTCGTTGCCGAGACACCAGTACCGGATGTCGTAGGGCCGCGCGTGGCCGTCCGCGACCCGCTTGTCCGCCCAGTATGTCCCCGCGGGGGCATTGCAGTACGCGACCCAGTCCGCGGCCTCGGGAATCGTGCCCGTGCCCGCGTTGATGCACACGACGTCGTCCGAACCGATCTCCCGGTTCAGTTCCACCCACTCGTCCGTGCCCACCTGGTTGCTCTCCACCCCCCCCCAGGCGAGGTTGAGGCGCCGGGGCCGGTCGGCCTTCGGCCCGATGCCGTCCCGCCAGTCGTACACCGCGGTGAAATTGCCGCCCGGCCACCGCATCTGGGTGAGTTCGAGCTCCCGGGCCGCCTGGATGATATCGGTGCGAAATCCCTCCTTGTCCGCCAAGGGCGACTTCGGATCGTAGACGGGCCCGTAAAGCGTGTTGAAATTCGGGCCGCCACGCCGGGCGTTGATCGGCTCCATGAAGACTCCGTAGATGTGGGGGTCGATCCGGCCGATGACGTGGTCCACGTCGATCTTGATGGTGGCCGTCTGGCCCAGGGCGCAGAGCGGCAGCAGGAGCAGGAGGAACGCGGGCCGTGACGGTCGGGGAATCATGGGGAAAATCGGGGATCTCCTCCGACGGTCTGGCCGCAGGCCCAATCCGGAGAGGCGTCAAAGCATGGCACCGACCGCGGCGCTTGTCCACCTCCGGCGCCGTTTCGAAAAGAACCTGGTCGTTAGTCCGGTGGCCTAGCATCTCTCAATGTCATGAGGTAGCCTGGATCGGCTTCCAGTTTTGGCTTCATGCCCTGAATAACAGGGCCCAAGGGCGACATGAAGCGGGCAAGCCGCTTCTTGCTCGCGGTTCTTGCCATCCTGGGTTCGAGAGCGAGCGATTAGGGATAACCGGCGGCAGTGGCCAGCTTTGCGGCAATGTCGCGGTAGAATGCGATCTGGTCGTCGTTTCTCCCCATCGGCGGGAGCATGCCCTTCCATCCATCCGCAAAAGATCCTGTGAGATATCGTCGGCGAGAGCTTGGGAGGGAAATCCGAACCATTGATTCGGATTTCCCGAAGAGAGATGATTGGAGGTCGAGCTCGAGAAGACCGGGCGGAAGTCGGACTCGCGTAGCCGTGAATCGTGATCGCGCCGGGTAGCAGATTGACGGGCCAACGCCTTCTTTGATGATGCCGAAATGCCTAAGAGGATCTCCGACCGTGCCGAACCCGCCGTGCCGCCGCCGCACAACTGGCGGACAAGCGATGAGGACGAGGTCAACCGGCGCCGGTTGCGGGCGCGCTCGGAAGCTTTCAGAGTCGACAACCTCGACCGCCGGCATCCGGTGCTGTCCAACTTTCGGGTTCGGCCGAAGAACGGCATGGAATACCGGGTGGAAATCCGCGATCTCCCAACCCGGCAGGCTTCCTGCACCTGTGTCGACTTTCGCATCAACGGCCTGGGCACCTGCAAGCATGTGGAGGCGGTGCTGCTGCAGTTGGAGAGACGCGAGAAGCGCGCTTATGCGCAGGCAAAGGCCGCCTCCTCTCCCCGCTGCGATCTCGTGCCCGATCCCAAAACCAATCGCCTTCGGCTCAGCCGAAGCCCGGCGGCCGTGCCCGCTCGGTTTCGGACCTGGTTCGATCGAGCGGGAGCATTGATCCACGAGGATCCGGCCGAAGCAGTGCGCGCCCTCGCGGATGCCGCGCCTGGCGTGCGCATATCCCAGGACGTCGGCCCGTGGCTGGAGGCGCAGCAGCGGGTCGACGAGCGCCGCCGACTGCGCCGCGACTATGAGGCGCGGGTGCAAAGCGGGGAATGGCCCGCGCAGGAAACGAAGGTGGCGCTTTTTCCTTACCAGCGGGAGGGCATGCTGCATTTGGCGTTCAACGAGCGGGCCCTGCTGGCGGATGAGATGGGGCTTGGCAAGACCATCCAGGCCATCGCAGCCTGCGCACTCCTGCGCCGGCTGGGCCAGGTCGAACGGGTCCTGGTCGTGACCCCGGCCTCCCTGAAAAGCGAATGGGAGGAGCAGATTCAGCGCTTCACCGACCTGTCCTGCCGCCTGGTTTTCGGACCTCGACGCGAGCGGCTGCGTGCGTGGACGCGCGAGAGCGCCGCTTTTTTCACGGTCGTCAACTACGAGCAGATGCGCGCGGACAGCCTGGATGTGAACGCCCGCCTCCAACCGGACGTTGTCGTCCTCGACGAAGCGCAGCGGATCAAGAACTGGAGCACGAAGACCACGCAGGCGATCAAGCGCCTGCGCAGCCGCTACGCGTTCGTCCTTACCGGGACGCCGATCGAGAACCGGATCGACGAACTCTACTCGTTGATGGACTTTGTCGATCCGCTGATCCTCGGCCCCTTGTTCCGGTTCAATCGCGAGTACTACGAACTGGACGAGAAGGGGCGGCCGGCCGCCTACCGCAACCTCGTGGGGCTGCAGGAGCGGATACGTCCCCGCCTGCTCCGGCGCCGCAAGGCGGACGTGGAGAGCGAATTGCCGGACCGCACGGACAAGATCCGCTTCGTCCCGTTGAGTCCTGTCCAGCGGGATGAATACGCCGGGCACGAGGCCCAGGTCGCCCGGCTTTCCGCCATCACGAAGCGTCGGCCGCTCACCCAGCAGGAACAGGAGAAGCTCATGCGCGAACTGGCCATGATGCGGATGATCTGCGACACGACCTTCATTCTCCATCCGGACGACCGAACCTGCCCCAAACTAGCGGAAGTGCAGAAGATCCTGGACGACTGCCGTGAGAACGACGCCAAGGTGATCGTGTTCTCCGAGTGGGAACGGATGCTCGAGCTGGTGCGGGATGCGTGCAAGCGCTTGAAACTGAGGTATGCCTGGCACACAGGAAGCGTTCCCCAGCAGCGTCGCCGGGCGGAAATCAACGCCTTCAAGAACGAGCCCTCGTGCCGTGTTTTCCTGAGCACCGACGCGGGGGCCACCGGACTAAATCTCCAAGCCGCCAACGTGGTCGTCAATTGCGACTTGCCCTGGAACCCGGCCAAGCTGGAGCAGCGGATCGCCCGGGCGTGGCGCAAGCACCAGACCCGCGCCGTCACGGTAGTCAACCTCGTCAGCGAAGGCACGATCGAGCACCGGATGCTGGAAACCCTGGCACACAAGCGCGCGCTGTCCGATGGTCTCCTGGACCGCCTGGGAAACTTGGCGGACATCAAGCTGAAGAGCGGCGGCCAGGCGTTCATGGCCCGCCTGGAGCAGTTGATATCTGCGGCGCCGGCGCGCCCGGCCGCCGCGCTCCAACCACTTGCGACCGATCGGTCTCTGGGTTTCGCCCAAGCGGTGAGCGAACGAATCAACGGCGCCCTGGTTCATTGCGAGGAGCGGTATCCCGCGGAAGGAATGCACAGTGTACTGTACGTTGTGCTGGAAGGCGAGGCGGCCAGGTGGCGGCCGGCGCTCGACGAGCTGCATCGGGAATTCTTTGGGCCTGGGCGCTCCGATCCGCTCGCACCGGTGCGACTCGAGGTGGTGGACCGCGCCTCCCATGAGGCCTTGTTGCGGCTCGCGGAGGCCGGCCTGCTTTCGCTCACTCAACGGGGCAGCCGATTGCTGTTTTCAGGCACGCCGGTCGATGCTCCTCGCGCGCTCACCGCCGAGGAAGAATCCCGCCGCATCGCGCACCGCGCGACCGCAGCGCGAAAGCTCCGCATGGCGAGCCTCCTTGGGGAAGCCGGAATGGACGACGAGGTCCGCGCGCCCGGTCTGGACGGCGCCTTGGCCTTGGCCCGCGCCTTCGCGATCGAGCACCGCTTGGCCGAGCCGTCCAAACCGGAGGAGGCGGTTTCCCACCTTCTGTCGCGCGCCTGGGGGCCGGCTTGGCAGACCGTGCTGAGGTTTGTTCAGGATCCAAACTCTCCTTGGAAACCGGCCATCGACGCACTGCAGGTGTTGGCTGCTGAGTCCACGTCCGAGAAGCCACTGCCGAAACGGGCAGCCAAAGAGGGTTTATGAAGAGGAAAGAACGCTACATTGCCCGTTTGGACGAGGTCGTCATCACCCGTGAGGGCGACTACGCGATAATCCGTTACAAGGAGGACGGGATCATGACCACCCACTTGGGGATCGGACCGGAGATCGCGACGATGACCGATCAAGAAATCCTCGATCGGCACAACGAATGCCTACGCGCGCGGGCCGAACTGGCTGCATCGTACCGGCACGTCGCCGTGGAGGTGCCGCTGGGATCGCCACAAATCGAATACGAGCCACGGTCTCGTCAATGGGTTCCGCGGGGCAATGTGCTTCGATGCCTTATCTCGGACCGGGCCGATGACGATACAGCGCTCGTGGAAATCGACGACCACGAACTGGACGCGGAGGCGTTCTCGCGGATGCTGACGGTCTATGCCGGATGGGGTATGAGAATCGAATTCGTGCCCGACGACCAGACCCCCCGCCGGCCGGCGCACGAGGTTCGCGAGCCGGACCCAAAGGGCTGATCCGACCGGGGATTTTTCGCGAAGACACGAACTCGGAAGTGCTGGACTTCCGAGTAGCTTCCGAGTCGTGCTGCCCTGTTCCCCTCGCGCACGACCCACTCTATCAGCGAGCGGGCCGGACGTCTTCACGTCCAAGT
>JBOHXF010000463.1:0-14618 GCA_050737455.1 Opitutaceae bacterium
CCATGAATCGCATCCCTCAACTACTGGGTTTCACAGCCGCTGCCGTTGGCCTCGCTGCGCTTGGTTCCAGCCGCCTGGTTGCGTTTGGTTCCCGCCCGGGTGAAGCCGCGACGCTAGGTTGGCTTGCCGCGGCGATCCTCGGCGTGGCCTTCCTGATGCGCCGCCGCCGGCGCATGGGACTGGCGGCGGCCGCCTGAGAAGGCCGGCTCAGGCCAGCAGCGATTTGAGGTCGGCGACCGAGAGCTTCGCGGAGACGGCGTCGCTCGCGGCGAAGACGTTTTGGAGGAGGACCCGCTTTTCGGCCTGAAGGGAGAGGACCTTTTCCTCGACGGTGCCGGAGGCGACGAGCTTGTAGCTCGTCACCGCGCGAGTCTGGCCGATGCGGTGGGCGCGGTCGGTCGCCTGCATTTCCGCGGCGGGATTCCACCATGGGTCGAAATGGACGACCATGTCCGCGCCCGTGAGATTCAGTCCGGTGCCGCCGGCCTTGAGCGAGAGCAGGAAGAGCGGGATCGATGCGCTCTTTTGAAACCGGTCGACCTCGGCCTGCCGCGCGCCGGGGGCCATCGCGCCGTCCAGATAGCAATGCGGGGTTTCCTGGATCGCCAGTTCTTCCCGGAGGAGCGCCAGCAGCGAGGTGAACTGCGAGAAGACGAGGACGCGGAGGCCGTCGTCGACGGCCTCGGCGATCAGTTCGCGGTACGCATCGAGCTTGCCCGAACCGGCGAAGGGAGCGGGCGCCTCTGGCCGATCCTTCGGCTCGGGCTTTGGCGGCATCCCGGGCGGACCGATCCGCGGATCGGCTGCGGCGCGGTCGGACGGACGGCCGGAGCCGGCGGGCCCGCCGATGGATTCGGGCGGAGCTTCCGCGTTCCGGCCCACGAGGCGGGGGTCACAGCAAATCTGGCGCAGGCGCAGGAGATGCGTTAACGCTGCGAGACGGAGCCGGCCATCCGCTGTTCCTCCCGCCTCCAGGTCGAAGAGTTCCCGCTCCCCACACTCCTGCGTCCGGCGATACAGGGCCGCCTGCTCCGGCGCGAGTTCGCACCAGATGACCTGCTCCAATTTGGGCGGAAGTTCCGGCGCCACCGCGGACTTGGTTCGGCGCAGGATGTAGGGCGCCGTCTGGGCGCGCAGGCGCTCGTCGAGCCAGGCCTGGTCAGTCGGCCGGGTTCCCGGAAGCGGAAGCTCCAGGTAGCCCGGCAGCAGAAATTCGAAGAGCGAGCGCAAATCGTCCAGCGAGTTTTCGAGCGGCGTGCCTGTGAGCAGAAACCGGCTTCTCGCGGAAATGGCCCGCAGCGTGCGGGCGTTCTGAGAGCGGCGGTTCTTGAGATGCTGCGCTTCATCCGCGATCGCGCAGGCGAATGAGGCGGAGCGGAAGAGCGCCTCGTCACGGACAAGCGTCCCATAGCTCGTCACGATCAAATCATGGCGCCCGAAATCCTCCGCGCTCGCGATGCGCGCCGCCCCATGATGGACGAAGGTCGCGAGTTGCGGGGCGAAGCGGGCGGCTTCCCTCCGCCAGTTCTCGATCAGCGACGCCGGGCAGACGACCAGATGGAGCCCGAAGGGCCGCGGCGCAGGCGGGATCGAATCCGGCGGCCGCAGGGCGGCCGCGATCGGGCCGGACGCCTTCACCTCCCCGGGCGTTGCGCGCCGGCCTGCGCGCAGTGCGGACCCGCGGAGATCCGGCCCCCCGGAAGGGCTCGCCCGCGCGCCCGTTTGGATCGCGGACAGGAGCGCGAGCGCCTGGACCGTCTTGCCGAGGCCCATCTCGTCGGCCAGGACGCCGCCCAGTTCGTGCTGGAAGAGGTGCCAGAGCCATGCGGCGCCGAGCCTCTGGTAAGGCCGAAGCTGGCGATCCAACGCCGACGGGATCGGCGCTGGCTGAAGGGTCGAAAGGTTCCGAAGCGCCTGGGCGCGCGACTTCCAGGCCGCCGGGGACTGGAAACCGGGTGCGAGCGACTCGAGCAAGGCGTCGGTTTCCGCGGCGCGGGTCACGGGGAGCCGGCGCTTCTGGCGCGCGGCCACGGGCGCCCCTGGATCGCCGGCCAGCGCCCGCTGAGCGTGCGCGAGCTTGCGCAGGGTCTCCGCGCCCAAGAGGACGACCTTCCCTCCGATTTCAACGTAATCCCGGCCGGCCACCAGCGCGTCCCGGAGATCCGCGTCCGACGCTGCGCCGGCGCGGAGCCCCACCGTCACCTCGAACTGTCCGCCGGACTCCTGCGCCGAGGCCGTCAGTACCGCGCTTTGGATCGCGGCGGTGTTGCGCTCGAAATTCGGGGTGAAGCGCGCTCCGAATCTTCCGCGCATGCTCTCGCCGTGCGCGGCTAAGAAGCTCAGGGTCTTGTGGCGGTCGCGCAGCCACCACTTCCCGTTCGAGGGCTCGGGCAGGAATCCGTGCGCCTTGAGCAGCGCGAGCACCTCAGGATAGCTGGGATGTTCGCGCGACGGGAGCGCGATCGCAAGATAGTGCTCGGAGCCGTCGACGGTCATCGGAGTGGCGGACATGCGCCCATCCCAAGCCCGCCGCGGTCTTCGTTCAAGCGGGAGGAGAAGGAAATCGGATCGAAAAAGGGTGACGATACTGACGACGGAACCTTCAGCGCCGCGGCAGGCCGAGCATCATTGTCCGGATTCAATTCCGTTTCGGCGGGTGGGAAATGCCCTGAGAGGAACCCTCGAAACCATGGGCGGCCCCTGGCGAACGACAATTTTCGTCAAAACGAGACATCTTCTTATCATTTGGGACTACGCAGGATACGAACAGCGAAACGAGGCGCATCAAGCGCGTTGATCGATGCGACCTTCCCGGATATCTGGGCGAGCGGCAGGTCCGCCGCGCATCGCCGCGTCCCCGCAGATGGAATGGGGAGCGCTTCCTTGTTAGAAACACTGACTGTCGGATGACACAATACTTCGTGCAACGGCACGCGCGATCTGTCAACAAAGTCCCCGACAAGGGACTATGGGTAAAAGGGGGCGGACCGTGGAAGCGCGGTCCGCCCCCGCTTTTGGCGGATCAGGAGCCCGGCCCTTCCGCGTAAAGGACCGCGAGAGGCAGCTCCGCCAGCAGTTCGGCAAGGGGTATCGGGCGGCCGCCGGAGAAGCTTCGCTCGGTGAGCAGGTCCCGCCATTCACCCGCGGAATCCGGCAGCGCCATCGTCGTCTCCGCCCAGACGAGCCCGAGCGGGGGACATCCGAGCTTTGCGCTCTGCCGGGGCACGACGACCGCCAGTTCGCGCGCGCCGTCCCGGCGCCGGAATGCGGCGGCCGAGTCCGCGTGGGGGCCCGTGATGGCGAGCGGCTCGTAATCGCCGCGCGCGAAAAGCTCGGCGTGATCGCGGCGAAAGCGCAGCAGGTGCGTGACCAGCCGCAGCTTGATCCCGCCGTCGCGCCAACCTTGGAGCAGATCCTGGGGACCGCGGCGGCCGACCTCCGCGAGCAGGCGCTCGCGCGCCTCGAAGTCGACTGGGCGCCGGTTGTCGGGATCGACCAGACTGAAATCCCAGATCTCGTTGCCTTGGTAAAAGTCGGGAACGCCGGGGCAGGTGAGCTTGAGTGCGGTCTGCGCAAGGCCGCCGATCATGCCGAGGTGCGCGAGGCGGGCCGCCTTCGGGATGAAGCTCGCGAGAAACGCGGAGCCGGTGTCCGGCGCGAGCATCCGATCGATGAACCGGTCGCAGGCCGCGAGCCACGCCTCGTTCGGCTCGGTCCAAGTCGTGTTAAGCTTCGCCTCGTTCACCGCCTTGCGGAGATATTGGCGGAGCCGTTCGCGAAACACGTCGTCGGCGCCCTCCGCCCCGGGTGGCCACACGCCGAGCAGGGCCTGGTAGAGTCGGAACTCCTCGTTGGGATCGGGAGCCTCGTGCCCGTCGACTTCGCTCTTGTGCGGCCGGTTGAGGTCGCGCCACTCACGCACCCACGTACGCCATTCCTCGGGAATCTCCGAAAGGACGTAGAGCCGGGCACGGGCGTCCTCGCTCAGCTTGCTGTCGTGCGTTGAGCTGGCGAGGAGGCCATGCGGCGTGCGCTTGGCCCGCTCCCGGTTCTCCTCATGGAAGTCCTCGACCGGACGGCCGAACTGCGCCGGGTCTCCGCCGACTTCATTGAGCGCGATCAGCCGGTTGTACAGGTAGAAGGCCGTGTCCTCGACCGCCTTGGCCATGATGGCGCCGGTGTACTGCTGAAAGCTGAGGACCCAGCGCTCGATCTGCTCGCGCCGTTCCGCCGGGGCTCCGCTCGGCGGGTAGGTGCCGATCAGGACCTGGCGGACGATTTCAAGGGTGGAGCCGTCGAACCGGGGGTTGCGCCGGGCCGCCTCCTGGAACGCCCGCTCCACCGCCCGGACATCCTGGGCCGAGCAGGCGCCGCCCAGCCGCCGGTAGGTCCGGTACACCGGAAAGCAGGCGATGAATTCCCGGAGGGCGACGGCGAGTTCGGGCGGGCTCAGGTCCCGCCAGTGCCGGTCCGCCGTGAGGAGGGTGAACAGGCCGCCGGTCAGGCGGGTCAGGGTGTTCAGAAACATCTCGCCCAGGACGAAGCGCTTCTTCTCGTAGACGAGCTCCGGAAAGGCCACGGACTCCCCGGCGAACTCGCGGTAGATCTCCGTCATCTCCGCTTCGCCGGCCGTCCGGGTGAGCAGGTTCGCGCACGAACCGATGAACTCGTAGCCGGTCGTGCCGTGGACGGCCCAGTCCTCGGGCAGGGTTTCGCCGATGGACAGGATCTTCTCCGCCACAACGTAGAGAGGTCCGTCCGCGGAGCCCTGGGCGGGCGGCCGGAGCGTCTGGAGCTGCTCCAGGTATTGCCAGGGATCCCAAAGGCCGTCGATATGGTCGATGCGCAGCCCCGTGACCTTGCGCTCGCGCAGCAGCAGGGCGAGCAGCGCGTGGCTGTCGGCGAACACTTCGGGGTTCTCCATTCGCAGGCCGATCAGCGTGTCGACGGCGAAGAACCGGCGATAGTTGGTGGCGTAGATCCCGGTCTTCCACCGAGCGAGGCGGAAGCTTTGGGCGTCCAGGATCCGATCGAGCGCATCGAAGCTGTCGGGCTCACCCGCGCGTCCGTTCAGGGCCGCCGCATGGCTGCGGACAAGCTCCGCCAGCGGGCCGTTCCCATCCGCGAGCCGTGCCAGCCGCTCCTTGAGGATGTGCGTCTCCTTCGGCACCTCGGGATTGGGCGTCCAGGCCGTCGCCGCCGGAGCGAGGCGCTGAAATCCATGAAGCAGCTCCTCGATTTCCAGCCGGCGCTCCGCCGGAAGCGCCCGGTCCGTCGCGACGCGCGCGAGGACGGCCGCGTAGGCCGCGGCGTTCAGCGGGAAGAACAGGGTCCCGTACTCGACGCGCAGCCCCCCGGCCTCGTAGGTCAGGCGCAGCCCGCCCTTTTCGAGGATGACTCCGTAGTGGTCGTCCAGCACGGGGACGAGAATATGCGGCCGCTCCGTCCCATCGGGCGTGCGCCAGTGCACATCGAAGAAGCGCGCATAGGGCGAATGTCGTCCGCATTCGAGGACGTTGTTCCACCATGCATTGAACGGTCCGCTGATCCCCATGTGGTTGGACACGAAATCGACAAGGAGGCCGAGGCCGTTGTCCCGCAGCTTCTCGGCCAGGCTCATGAGCGCCGGCTCGCCGCCCAGCTCCGGATTGATCCGGCGATAGTCGGCCACGTCGTAACCATGAGTGCTCCCCGGGATCGACTGGAAGATGGGCGAAGCGTACAGATCGCTGATCCCAAGCTCGCGCAGGTAGCCGATCAGCCGTTCGGCGTCCGCAAACGTGAACTGGCCGCTGAACTGCAGCCGGTAGGTGGCGTGTGGAATCCGTTGTGCCTGTGTGAGCGCCATGGTCAGCGCTCGCGCAGAAGCCAGGCGGCGGGCGTTGCGGGGACGGGCAGGGATCCCGAATCGGGTGCGCCCGCGGGCGCCGCTTCTCCTCCGAACCGGGAATCTTCGCTGTGCAGCGCCGTCTCCCAGCGGCGCCCCGCATGCGGCTCGGCAACCGGGTCGCACACGGAATCCGGGAGGCCTTTCGTCAGCCGGACCAGCAGGAGCCAGTCGCCTTCCGGCGGGCTCCACCGGACCGCGAGCGCCTGGCCCACCGGCTTGGCCGTCCAGATCCCGCGCGCCGGGTTGCGGAAATGCGGATGGCCGACCCGCACCGCGAGGGCCGCCCGGTACAGTTCGAGAACCTCGCGATGGCCCGGCTGGATGGGTTCATCCCAGCGGAGCTGCGAAGCCCGGAAGGTGCCTTCGGCTTGCGGATCGGGCATGCGGGCGAGAACGCCCGGATCCGGAGGGCTGCTTTGCGCCGCGAACTCCTTGCGCCGCCACTCCGCGATCCTTTCCCCGATCTCCCCGGGATGGTCGCAGAAGAAGGGGAACGGAGTCGAGGCGGCCCATTCCTGGCCCATGAACAGCATCGGGGTGAACGGGGAAAGGCAGAGGAGCACCGAGGCGGCCCGGTAGCCCGCGGCGGCGCACCCGGCGCACAGCCGCTCGCCGAGCGGTCGATTGCCGACCTGGTCGTGATTGCTGACGCAGTGGACGAACCGCTCCGGCGGAAGGTGCGCGCAGGGCGTGCCCCGCGGGCGTTTCCAATGTGGATAGTTCCGGCCCCGGTACAGCCAGCCATTCTCCAGGATGTCGGCAAGTTCGCGGACGGAGCCGTCGTAGCTCGCAAAATACGATTCGCGCCAGCCGGTGAGCGCGACGCGGACGCTGTGGTGAAAATCGTCGGCCCAAACGGCGTCCGTGTTCCAGCCGCCGGGGCCGTCCGACACGATTTCGGCGCGGTTGCGCTCATCCTCCGCGATCGTGAAGGCGCCGCGCTCCCGCGCCGCGGAGGCGATTTCCGCGAAAATGGACCGTTCAGAATCGTCGTGGACGGCGTGCGTCGCGTCGAGCCGCAGCCCGTCGAAGCGGTATTCGTCGAGCCAGTGGACCGCGTTTTGGACAAAGAAGTCGCGCACGGGCCGGGACTCGGGGCCATCGAAGTTCAGCGCCTCGCCCCAGGGGGTGTCCGCCTTCGGATGAAAGTAACGGGAGCTGAACCGCCGCAGGGGATTGCCGACAGGCCCGTAATGATTGTAGACGACGTCGGCGACAATCGCGAGCCCCCGCTCGTGCGCCGCGTCGACCAGCTCGCGGAGATCCTCCGGACGGCCGTAACAGCGCGCGGGAGCGAAGGGCATCACCCCGTCGTACCCCCAGTTCCAGCGCCCGGGGAAGTCGCCGAGCGGCATGAGCTCGACCGTGTCGGCTCCCAGGCGGACGAGATGTTCGAGCCGATCGACCGCGGACCGGAATGTGCCGCATGGCGTGAAGGTCCCGATATGTAGCTCGTAGATCACGCGCCCGCGGAAGGCCGGCCGGCGCCATTTGCCCGTCCTCCAGCGGTATCCCGCCGGGTCGATCACCTCCGACGGACCGAAGACCCCCTTGGGCTGGAAGCGGGAGGCCGCGTCGGGGGCCGCGTCTTTTTCGCCGTCGATCAAGTACCGGTACCGGTCGCCCGGTCCGCCGCGAGGATCGACCGCTCCGAAGTAGCCATCGCCTTCCGGCTCAAGGTCCACGAGCCGGCGCGCCCCGTCCTCCGGGCCGATCTCCGCCTTGATGCGGGCGTGTTCGGGCGCCCAGACCCGGTATCGGACCCCTGCTGCGGTGATAGCCGCTCCGACCCCCGACCCTGGCCGCCCATCGCTCATGGGCCGCTCGCGGGCTCCGCGGGCTGACTGCCGGATTCGGACGGTTTCCGACCCGGCGGCTCGAGGCCGGCCGCTTCGACGGTCGGAGCCTCGTTGGGCGAGGCGGACTCGCCGTCCGCGGGCGCGATCCGCCGGAAAACGACGAGCGAGCGGGCCTTCATCCGCATATGGCTGCCCGGAGGCTTCACTCGCGGGCGGCCCGGCAGGCCCTCCGGCCGGGCCGTGTCGACGAGCTCGCGCCAGCGGATCGCGGACCCTTCGCAGATCCGGATATGCGCGTCTTCATGATGTCCATTGAAGTACAGCAGGAACGTGTCGTCGCGCACGGGATCGCCGTAGTAATCGGTCTGGTTCGAGGAGTCGCCCGCGAACATCACGCCGAGCACCCGGATGGAATCGGCCTGCCAGTCCTGCTCGGACATTTCACGGCCTTCGGCGTTGATCCAGGTCAGGTCCTTGACCCCGCGGCCGCGGACGTCCCGCCCCTCGAAGAAATGGGGCTGGCGGAACACCGGGTGATCGCGGCGGATGCGGATGAGCCGGCGGACGAACTCCTGGAGCAGGCGGCCGTCCTCGTCCCAGTTCCAGTCCAGCCAGCCGATCTCGTTATCCTGGCAATATGCGTTGTTGTTGCCGCGCTGCGTCGCTCCGAATTCGTCTCCTCCGCGGATCATCGGCACGCCGAGCGACAGCAGAAGCGTCGCGAAATGGTTGCGCAGCATCTGCCGGCGCAGCGCCCGCACCTCAGGCGGCGCGTCCAGCCCCTCGAAGCCGCAGTTCCAGGAATTGTTGTTGGACTCGCCGTCCTTGTTCCCCTCGCCGTTGGCCTCGTTGTGCTTGCCGTCGAACGACACGAGATCCTTGAGGGTGAAACCGTCGTGCGCCGTGATGAAATTGATGCTGGCGGTCGGTTTCTTGCCGCCACGCTCGTACAGGTCCGAGCTGCCGCACAACCGGTTCGCGAACTCGCTGACGAGGCGGCCGTCCCCCTTCCAGAACCGTCGCATCGTGTCCCGGTACCGGCCGTTCCATTCGGCCCACAGCACCGGGAAATTCCCGACCTGGTAGCCGCCCTCGCCGACGTCCCAGGGCTCGGCGATCAGCTTCGCCTGCGAGATGACCGGATCCTGGTGGATGCAGTCGAAGAATGCGGACAGGCGGCTCACGGCATGGAGCTCCCGGGCCAGGGTCGCCGCGAGGTCGAAGCGGAAGCCGTCCACATGCATCTCTGTGATCCAGTAGCGCAGGCTGTCCATGATGAGTTGGAGCACGCGCGGTTGGACGACATTGAGCGTATTGCCCGTTCCCGTGTAGTCGTTGTAATAGCGGCGGTTGTCCGCCACCAGCCGGTAGTACGCCGCGTTGTCGATCCCGCGGAAGCAGAGCGTCGGTCCGAGCTGGTTGCCCTCGACCGTGTGGTTGTAGACCACATCGAGGATCACCTCCAGCCCGGCCTTGTGCAGGCTCCGCACCATCTCCTTGAATTCCCGGACCTGCCCCCCGCGGTCCCCCGAGGCGCTGTAGGAGGCCTCAGGCGCGAAGAACCCGATCGTATTGTAACCCCAGTAATCCGACAGCCCCTTGTCCAGCAGGTGCTGGCTCGTGACGTGCTGGTGGATCGGCAGGAGCTCGACCGCGGTGACGCCGAGCCCCTTCAGGTACTTGACGCTCTCCTCGCTGGCGAGGCCCGCGTACGTGCCCCGGAGCTCCGGCTTGAGCCCGTTCATGAGCTTGGAGTAGCCCTTGACGTGGATCTCGTAGATCACCGTGTCTTCGATGGGAGTCCCCGGCGGTTTGTCGCCCCCCCAGCGGAAGGTCGGGTCGATGACCGCCGATTTCGGGATCGAGGCGGCGTTGTCGCGGCCGTCCTTCGACAGATCGGCCTCCGCGCTTCCGATGACGTACCCGAACATTTCCGGGCCCCACTTCAAGGGGCCGCAGATCGCGAAGGCGTACGGATCGAGCAGCAGCTTGGCCGGATTGAACCGGTGGCCGTCCTGGGGGGCGTACGGCCCGTCGACGCGGTACCCATAGAGCTGGCCCGGCTTGGCCTCGGGCAGGAACACATGCCAGACATGGTCGTCGCGCTCGCTCACCCGGATCCGGGTCTTGGGCTCGCCGTCCTCCGGTCGGTCGAACAGGCAGAGCTCCACGCCCGTCGCGTTCTCCGAAAACAGCGCGAAATTGACTCCGCTTCCCGTCCAGGTGGCTCCCAACGGGTAGGCGCGGCCCTTCCAAATTTTAGACGTAGGCATCGCTGGTGAATGGTCTTGCCCGACATCGTACCGCCGGGGCGCGGCTGGTTCCCGCCCTTGGGCGGCCCCCCGGGACTGAGATTCCGCGGATTCCGGGACCCGCCGTGAACGAATCAAGTTCTCCGACGAGGCGTTGCGTCGCCCGGCCTGCGCTCCGCGGGCTGGAGGCGGCGCGTCATGGGCTTTCCGTCGTGGGATCGAGCATCCGGCCGAGAAAGAGGACTTGGCCGCTCCGCCGGTCGAGGATCAGGTAAAGGAACGGATGGTCGACCCGGAAGCTTGCCTGAAAGGCGGGGCGCGCCAGGGCTGCGAAGCCGGAGAATGTCATCCCGGCGGCCTCGGTCCCCTTTTCGTCCATCCGGACGTAGGTTTCCTGGACGACGGAGCACACGCGCAGCCCGGGCTGCGGCGCGATTCCCGACAGATCCGCCCGACGCGGATCGAAGAGCCGCTCGATCCCGAGCTTGCGCAGCGCCGGGACCAAGTCGCCGGACCAGCGCTGACGGAACGCGGGAAGCGCAACGTTCACTTCGCGGGGCGCAGCCTTCGCAAGCGCGGCGAGCCAGCCGTCGAGGGTGGCCGGATCCATTTGCCGGCTGAGCTCGCGCCAGCCATCGATCCCCTCCGGCAAGAGGAGGACGAGGGACCAGGTCCCGCCACGGTAGGGCATTTCGAGCAGCCGCACGCCCGGCCGTTCGATCAGGGCGAATGGGCCGACCTGATGCATGGTCCTAACCGAGGAGCGCAGCCCGCTCATCGGATAGAACGCATCGACGTGGGTGCGGCCCGCGTCGAACGGATGCTGCCAGTCCGCCTGAAAGTAGACCGCGTCGGTCAGGACCAGCGCGGGGACCCCAAGCATCTTCGGCGTGATCGCCCCCTGCAGATGGCCGGCGCTCCGTTCGTCGATCCAGGCGTTGATCCGCTCGGCGGCGGCGGCGCCCCGGCCGAAGTCCACCGTGTCGGCCTCGGCGCGAAAGAGCCGGTCGAGGGCGTCGACGTACCCTGGAAGCAGGGTGAAGCGCCGGTCAACCCACGCGGAATTCGACACGACCAGCGTCGCGTTCGTGCCGAGGGGCGGACCATCCAGCGAGGAGTGCGCGGAGGCGATGCGTCCGGAACCCGGGGCTCCGGCGGCGCGCCGCAGCTCGTCGGCGGTTTCGCCCCGGGCGCCGACCTCCGCCATCTGCAGCGTTTCCCGCGCGCTGTACGGCGAAAGGGCGAACGATTCCGCTCCGGCGGCGACGCCATGGAACAGCCCCACGCTGAAATCGAGATCGGCCGAGGCCGCCCGCAGCGTTCCCGGGACGGCCGCCGCAGCGATGGCGAGACCCAGGAGAATTCCGGCGGCTTTCGGAGTCATGGTCCCTCCACTAGGTCCGACCCGCCGCTCACGTGCAAGCGCGCGAATCGTCCAATCGGAAATACACGACCGCCAGGGGCGGCAGGGTGACGCTCAGCGAAAAGGGCTGGCCGCCGGCTTCGACCGGCTCGGCGGCCAGCGGCCCGGCGCTTTCCGCTCCGCTTCCGCCGTACGCGCCGGCATCACTGTTCAGCGCCTCGGCATAGAGTCCTCCCTCCGGGACGCCCAGGCGGTACCCTTCCCGCGCAACCGGCGTGAAATTCGCGGCGACCACGACGAAGCGCCCGCGCCTTCCCTCGCGCCGCACGAAAGAGACGAGGCTGCGCTTCGAGTCCTCGCAGTCGATCCATTGAAAGCCCTTCCAGCCGAAATCGGCCCGGTGCAGCGCGGGCTCGTCCCGGTAGAACCGGTTCAGGTCCGCGACGAAGCGCCGGAGCCCCCGGTGGGGTTCCCGCTCCGGCAGCGTCCAGTCGAGCTGCGCGTCCTGGTTCCATTCCTCGAGCGCGCCGAATTCGGCTCCCATGAACAGGAGCTTCTTGCCGGGATGCGCGTACAGGTACCCGTAGGCGGCGCGCAGATTCGCGAACCGGAGCCGTTCGTTTCCGGGCATCTTCGACAACAGCGAGCGTTTTCCATGCACGACCTCGTCGTGGGAGAACGGCAGGACGAACCGCTCGCTGAAGGCGTACATCAGCGAGAAGGTCAGGTTCCGGTGGTGATGGCTTCGGTAAATCGGATCCTTTTCGAGATAACCCAACGTGTCGTGCATCCAGCCGAGATTCCATTTCAGGTCGAACCCCAGGCTCTCCGGATGCCGGCACCCCGTCACGTTCGGCCACGCGCTCGATTCCTCCGCGATCGTGAGCACCCCGGGGTGCCTGGCATGGACGGCTTCGTTGAGCCGCCGCAGGAACGCGGCCGCCTCGAGGTTTTCGCGGCCGCCGAGGGCGTTCGGGACCCAGTGCCGCCGGGAATAGTCGAGATAGATCATCGAGGACACGGCGTCGACGCGAAGGCCGTCCACGTGATACTCCTCGATCCAGAACAGCGCGTTCGACAAAAGGAAGGCGGCAACCTCCGGCCGATCGAGATTGAAGGCGGAAGTGCCCCATTCCAGGTTCTCGCTGCGGCGCGGGTCCGGGTGCTCGTAGAGAGGCGTGCCGTCGAAGAGCGCGAGGCCATGCTCGTCCTTCGGAAAATGCCCGGGTACCCAGTCCAGGATGACCCCCAGCCCGGCCTCGTGCGCCCGATCGACGAAGAACCGGAAATCGTCCGGACTCCCATACCGCGAGGTCGGCGCGAAGAAGCCGGTGATCTGATAGCCCCACGAACCGTCGAAGGGATGCTCGGCCACCGGCATCGGCTCGATGTGCGTGAAACCCATCTCCTTCACGTACGGAACGAGCTGGTCCGCGAGTTCCCGGTAGGTGAGCCAGCGCGTCGCCCCGCCCGGTTCCCCGGCGCGCCGCCACGAGCCGAGATGCACCTCGTAAATGGCCATCGGCGCCTCGGGTTTTTGCCGCCGCCGCCGGGTCTTGAGCCAGGGTCCGTCCTTCCATGCGTACCGGCCGAGGTCCCAGACGATCGACGCCGTGGCCGGGCGCAGCTCCATCGCGTAGCCGTACGGATCGGCCTTGTCGAACCGCCGTCCGTCACGGGCCGACGCGATCCGGTATTTGTAGCGGGCGCCGGGGGCGACCCCGGGCACGAACAGCTCCCAGGAGCCGGATTGACCGATCGGCCTCATCGGATGGAAGCGCAGATCCCACCGGTTGAAGTCGCCGACGACGCTCACCTCGGACGCGCCCGGCGCCCAGACCGCGAAGGCCACCCCGTCCAGGCCCGCGTGCCGCGCAGGGTGCGCCCCATAAACGCGCTTCTGTCGCCGTGCGGGCTCGGCCGTCCCGGCGTCGATCGGCCCGGTGGCGACGCTCCCGCCGAACCGAGGCAGATCCTCGGGCGTGAATCGCGGCGGCAGGCCATGGGGATCGTGGATGATCCGGCTTTTCCCGTCCGGGCCGGTCACCTGGAGCCGATAGGCGAAGGGCTCGGTTCGGCCAGGAAAGATCGCTTCGAAGACCCCTTCCGGATGGATCTTTTCCATGGGCGTGGAAAACCAGGTTTTCCCATGGGCGCCGGGGTCCGCGCCCGCGTCTCCCGGCGCGGCGCCCCAAGGTTCCACGGAGATCGCGATGGCCTCCGGATGGAACGCGCGCACCGCCACGGCCGGCTCCGGTTCGCCCCCCGCGGCCGGCGGGAGCGAAACCACGTGCGCGCCGTGCAACTCCAGGGCCGGCCGGTTTTCGAGGGAAAATTCGAACCGGAGCGCGTCCGCAGCGAAACGAAGGGCGGCATGCACGCCCTCGGCATCCAGCCCCGGATGAGCCGCGGCGACCTGCGCAGGGCTCGCCCCCCCGGCGATCGCATCCAGAATCTCATCGACCGCGACCCGCGTCCCGTCAACCACCGGCCGCCCCAGCTTGATGGCCGGGTGCGATACGATCAGCTTTGCGGTCGAAACTGGCGGTTCGTGGTTCAGGAGTCGGCGGGCCCGGCGAAAGCATCGGCCGGCGGCTGTCTCGCGTAAATCCCATTTATACCCGCCGTGCCCGATATCGACTTGGCCGTTTGGTGCATCGCGGAGGATCGGTCCTATCGGGCTGCTGCCGCAGTCATGGGTCTAACGACGGGGTCCCTATCAGTAGCTACGAAGGCCTTTTCGATTTAGACCTGGGCCATTCCCCCGTCGACTGCGAGATCCACGCCGGTGATGAAAGAACTTTCATCGGAGGCGAGGAACACGACGGCGGCTGCGATTTCCTCGGGCTGGCCCCTGCGACCGAGTGGAATCTGCGAGGCGTACTGGGCGGCCGCTTGCTCGGCTTGCTCACGGGTAAGGCCCGTTGTCTTCTCGAGGGCTGGCGTCTCCGTTGGTCCGGGGCTCATCGAATTCACGCGGATCTTGCGGTCTTTCAGCTCCAATGCCCAGGCGCGCGCGAAGTTGCGTACGGCCGCCTTACTCGCGGCGTAGACGCTAAACGCTGGGAGCCCCAACTCGTTCGCGACCGAAGAGGTCAGGATGATCGAGGCGCCGTCTTTGAAGAGGGGAAGGGCCTTCTGCACCGAAAAGAACATCCCTTTCACGTTTACGTCGAAGGTTTGGTCAAAATGGGCCTCGGTAGCCACCGCGAGTGGTCCGATCGTACCCGCGCCCGCGTTCGCGAAGAGAACGTCGATGTGACCATGCTTCTCTTTCACAACAGCATAGAGCCGGTCCAGATCTTCCAAGCGCG
>JBOHXF010000464.1:0-8289 GCA_050737455.1 Opitutaceae bacterium
GGCCTCGCCTCCCGAAAGCGTTTCGGTCGGCCGATCAAGCGAGAGATAGCCGAGGCCCACATGCCCCAGGAATTTCAGACGCTCCCGGATCTGCGGCAGCAGGTCCTGGGTCACGAGCCGGGTCCGCTCGTCCTTGGGCAGCTTTCCCAGGCGGTCCAGCGCCTCCGCGGAAGTGGAGCGCAGCAGTTCGGGCAGGGAAATGGCCGCGCCGCCGCCTCGAAGCCGCAGCCGCACCGCGCGCGAGACCCGGTTCAACCGTTCGCCCCGGCACTCCGGGCACAAACGGCCCTGCTCCTCGATGTCGGAGGCTGAGTCGATGCCGAACGGCCGCAGCCGGGCAAGAGGATCGTCCTCGTCGTCCTCGGGCTCCAGCATCCAGGGGAAAATGCGCCCGTGCCCGCGGCACCCCGGGCACCAGCCTCGCGGCGAGTTGAAGGAAAAATGCTTCGGCTCAAGTTCCGGATAGGATTCGCCCGATGCGGCGTCGGTCCGGGTCGTGGAGAACCAGGACAGGATGACCCCGTCCGGCCCCGCGAGGAAACAGGAACCCTTTCCGATCCGCAGGGCGGCATCGAGCGCGGCCCTCAGTTCGGATCGGGGCGGCGGGACGCCGCCCGCGAGATCGGTGACGACCACCTCGATGTCGTGCTCACGGTACCGATCGAGCTTGCGGAACGCATCCACCCGCAGAATCCGCCCGTCCGTCCGCATGAGCGCGTACCCCTGACGGCCGATCCAATCGGCGATCGGCTGGTGGTGGCCCTTGCGCCCCCGGATCAGCGGGGCGCACAGGTGCAGGCGCTTCGCCCGGCGCGCGGCCCGAGAGGCGAGCACGCGCGCGAGCAGCCGCTCCAGCGACGAGCGCGGAAGCGGTTCGACCGGCCGGCCCGTCTCGGGATGGTGCTGAACGCCGAGCCGGGCATAGAGCAGCCGCAGGTACTGCGCGACTTCGGTGATCGTGGCGACCGTCGACTTGCGGGAACCGCGGGTGACCCGCTGCTCGATCGCGACGGTCGGGGGGATCCCGGTCAGCCGGTCGATTGCCGGGCGCGGCAGTTGCTCCACGAACTGACGCGCGTACGGGGACATCGACTCCATGAAGCGCCTCTGGCCTTCGGCGAAGACGATGTCGAAGGCCAGCGTGGATTTGCCCGAGCCGGAGACGCCGGTCACCACGTTCAGACGGCGAAGCGGAATGTCCACCGATAGATTCTTGAGGTTGTTCTCGCGGGCGCCGGTGAGCCGGAGCACCCGTTCGTCCGTCTTTAGGACGTCCGGCGGGATCTCTTCGGCCACCGTTGCAGGCGCCTCGGGGGCCCCGGCGAGCGCCGCGCGAAGGTACGGCGAACTCGCCGTCCCGGCCGCGGCGATCGCGTCGGGCGTTCCCTCAGCCACCACCCGCCCCCCGTCCTCGCCCGCTTCGGGCCCGATCTCCAGCATCCAATCGGCGCATTTCAGCACGTCGGTGTTGTGCTCGATGACGACTACGCTGTGCCCCCGGTCCACCAGAGCCTGGAGCACGCCGATCAGGCCTTTTACATCGTGTCGGTGCAGCCCCGTCGTAGGCTCGTCAAGCAAGAGCAAGGCGTCCGCGGCGGCGGCTTCCCCTCCGAGTTCGCCAAGGTAGCGCACGAGCTTGAGGCGCTGCGACTCGCCTCCGCTCAGGGTGTTCAAGGGCTGGCCCAGCTTGAGATAGCCGAGGCCGACGGAATCGAGGCTGCGCAAGGGCGAAGCGATGCGCGGGTAGGCGCCGAAAAGCGACCGGGCGTCCGCAACGGTCGTCTCCAGAAGATCGGCGATGGTCCGCCCCTCCCACGCGACGGCCAGCACCTCCGGCTTGAAGCGGCGGCCCTCGCAGATCGGGCACGGCACGAACACATCGGACAGAAACTGCATTTCCACGCGCTCGCAGCCAAGGCCCTGGCAATGCTCGCAGCGTCCGTCGCCGCCGTTGAACGAGAAGCTCCCCGCCGCGAGCCCGGCGGCCTGCGCCTCCGGAGTCGAGGCGTACAGTTCCCGGATGGGCTCCCAGGCGCCGCTGTAAAGCGCCGGATTTGAGCGCGGCGTGCGCGACAGGGGAGATTGGTCGACCAGGACGATCTCCCCCAGCTTTTCGGCCCCCGAAATCCCGGCGATTTCCGCGGGATCCTCCGTCAACCGATTCCGCGCCTGGAGCAGACCCTGGTGGATCGCATGGTCGAGCAGGGTCGATTTCCCCGACCCGGAGACCCCGCTGAGGCACACGAGCCGGCGAAGCGGGATCCGCACGTCGATGCCCCGCAGGTTGTGTTTGCGGACGCCCCGCAGGACGAGCCAATCGGCACCGTCGGCCGACCGCCGCCGATCCGGCAGGGGCACCGATCTCCGGCCCGACAGGTAGGCGCCCGTGAGGCTCAGCGGCGAGCGAAGGAGCTGGGGCAGGTCTCCTTGAAAAACCACTTTGCCGCCCTTTTCGCCGGGTTCCGGCCCGATTTCGAGGATGTGGTCGGCAGCGCGGATCATTGCCTCGTCGTGCTCGACCACGACCACGGTGTTGCCGTGCGAGGTGAGCGAGCGGACGATGCCGATCAGCCGGTCGATGTCCCGCGGGTGGAGCCCGACGCTCGGCTCGTCGAGGACGAACAGCGTGTCCACGAGCGAGGTGCCGAGGCAGGAGGTGAGATTTACACGCTGGACTTCGCCGCCGGACAGCGTCTTCGACGGGCGGTCGAGCGTCAGGTAGCCCAGGCCCACCTGATCGAGATAGCCCAGGCGCGTGAGGATCGACTCGAAGGCCAGGTCCGCCGAACGGTCCACATCTCCGCCACCGGACGCCGCCGGACGCAAAAGGCCCAGCAGGTCGCGAACCGGCAGCCCATACAGTTCAGCCAGCGTCCGGCCGCGCCATTTCCAGCACAACGCCTCGGGCTGAAGCCGGCGACCCCCGCAATCCGGACACACGTTGTAGGCCCGGTAACGCGAAAGGAACACGCGCACATGCATCTTGTAGGTGTTCTTTTCGAGCCAGCGGAAGAACCCCTTCACTCCGTACCAATGCTTGGGCCAGGTCTTGCCATTTTCCTCGCCGTAGCAGGGCTCGCCCTCGATCACGTACGCCTGCTGCTCGGGGGCGAGCTCCGCGAAGGGAACGTCGGTCGGCAGGCCCCGCCGCCGCGCAAAGCGCTTCAGGTCCCGCTTGGACTCCCCGTACACCTCGCCCTCCCAGCATTTGATCGCGCCTTCGTCGATGGTCCGCGAGCGGTCCGGAATCGCGAGGCGTTCGTCGATTTCAATGACGCGGCCAAACCCGCGGCAGCGGGGACAGGCCCCGAGCGGGGAATTGAACGAGAACAGGGCCGGCGTGGCCTGCCGGAAAACCCGGCCGCTTGCCGGCGAGTGGAGCCCCCGGGAATAACGCCCCGCCGGCGCGCGGTCCGCGTCCGCAAACAAGTGCACTTCGCCCGCCCCGAAATGCATCGCCGTCTCGACCGCCTCGACGAAACGGCCGCGGTTTCCGAGGCGCACCGCGATGCGGTCCTGGACGACATACGCGGCCGGCAGCTCCTCGGGCGGGGAAGCGATCAACTCATCGACGCGCGCCGGCTGGAGGCCGCCGCCCGGCCCGGGAACCAAGAGGCGGATATAACCCTGCGTCTGGAGGGGCTTGAAGATTTCGGGCCAGCCGAGCTTGCCCGGCTTCGCCACCTTGAAGGCGATCAGGAGCCATCGGCCCTCATGGGAGGCCGACGCCTTGGTCCAGACCGACTGGGGCGTGTCGTCCTCCACCTTTTCGCCCGTTTCGGGATCGAAGCATTCGGCCGCGTGGCTGAACCACACCTTGAAGTAGTCGGTGAGCTCGGTCATCGTCCCGACCGTGGAGCGCGAGGTCTTGACGGTGTTGGTCTGCTCGATGGCGATCGACGGCCGAATGTTTTCGATGGAGTCGATCCGCGGCTTGGGCAGCAGGTCGAGAAACTGGCGCGTGTAGGCGCTGAACGTCTCCACATACCGCCGCTGCCCTTCGGCATGCAGCGTGTCGAACACGAGCGAACTCTTCCCCGCCCCGCTCAACCCCGTGACGACGACATACTTCCCCAGGGGGATATCCAGGTCGAATCCCTTGAGGTTATTCTGGCGGGCTCCGCGAAGGCGGATGGCTTCGGACAGTGCCACCGGCTACCGATGCAGCGGCCCGCGGCCGAATGCAAGGTCCGCCCGCGAGCCGGTGTCCTCAACCGAAATATCCGGCGAGCGCCGTCGCGACATCCAACGCCTCCTTTGCATCGTCGGCGCCGGGCAGCCCCTGCGGAAGCGATCCGGGGAGGGCGTCCGGATACCGCGTCGGGATGTAGAACCGATCAAGTTTCTGAATACGGAGGCGGAACGCGTCGTCGATCGGTATCTTCGGCAAGGAGAGCAAGTCGGTGAGCTTATGAGTACGCGGCACGGCCAGCAGCCGCCCGGCCCACCAAGCTTTCAGGAATTTTTCGGACGCCTGCTGTGCATGGAAACAGGCTTGATGGAAATAACCACCCTCCAAGGCGAGCCGACCCACCGCCAAATCGTCACGGGCGAACCGAATCCATGGTTCCGACTCAGGCTGCATGCAGGATTCGCCCGCGGCCGAGAATCTCTTCGCGCGCAAAGCGCCGCTCCTGCACCAATTGCCATTCGGCGGGGGTGTAAACGAGCAGATCGACGCCGACCCGAGGGCGCACCTTCTCGATGATCTCGGCGATCCGGTCCATGAATCGCAGCGGCGTATCCTTCACGACAACCAGATCGAGATCCGACCATGCGCCGATCCTCCCTCCTGCCATCGAGCCGAAAAGGATGACCTGCCTCGCGCCGTAGGTTACGACCAGCCACGAGACCATGCGATCCAGCTCGACCCGCAGCAAACGCGCACGCGCATCTTCAGGAGAAGCTCCCGGAGGCGTGATCTCGGCGGAGTCCATGAAGACAGCCTATCTGGCCGCGCTTGCCCGCTCAAGCGCCTAATCGGGCGGTGCGTTCCGCCCGATTTCGCCGCCAAGGCTGAAGGGGATATCCAGGTCGAATCCCTTGAGGTTATTCCGGCGGCCTCCGCGAAGGCGGATCGCTTCGGACGGTTCCACCGGATACCGATGCAGCGGCCCGCGGCCGAATGCAAGGTCCGGCCGGTCCCGTCTCAGTTCGGAACTCTACGGACTGTCTGGCCCGCTCCGACCGCCGAAGGGTCGCAAGGCCGGCAACGACCCGTATGTGGGAACGGCCGATCCGAGGAATCCGTTATTGTCGCCGATCTTCGCCGATCTGCACGGCCTCCCGCCCACCCTGTTCATGAGCAGCACGCGCGACATGCTGCTGAGCGGCACCACGCTGCTGCACCGGGCGTTCCTGCGCGACGGTGTGGATGCGCGCCTTGTCGTCTTCGAGGCCCTGCCGCATGCATTCTGGAACGAATGGTATCTGCCCGAATCGATCGAGGCGCACCGGCTCATGGCGCACTTCTTCGAAAAGCAGTTCGGAAAATGAATCCTCGCGTGCCGCGCCTCGCGGAGGAGCGAAGATGACCCGAGGCGGATCGCGCCGTCGCGCATCAAGACGGAGGTGGCGGTCTGCGGGGATTCGAGTCCCGCGCCGCCGACGAAGACGCCGGCGGCCATGAGCGCTTCGGCGTAGGCGCGTCCCGCGGCAACCACCGCGGCGTCCTTGCGCCGGTCGAGAGTTCCTGGGACTGGTGGACCAAAAGGGCGTATTTCATGGTGGGTGGGTCCCGCGTCACCACTTTTGCGCCCCGGCGACCTGCCGGGTCGGGACGTTGAGGCGGTTGAAGACATTCGTCGCCGCGATCCCCAGAAGCAGGCCGGCCATCCCCGCCTCGTCGTAATGCCGGGTGGCTTCCTCCCAGACCGCGTCGGGCACGGGATCAGGGCGGTCGCTGAGGCGGGTGACCGCTTCGGCGAGGCCCAGGGCCGCGCGCTCGGCCGGGGTGAAATACGGCGCTTCGCGCCAGGCGGCCACCGCGAACAGGCGCTCATCGGTCTCACCCGCCTTCTTGGCATGCTTGACCCCGCCGTCGATGCATGGGCCGCAGCCGTTGATCTCGCTTACGCGCAGATGCACCAGTGCCAAGGTCGCGGCCGGGACGCCGCCCTTGAAAGCGGCGGCGTAGAGGTCCTGGATCGGCCGGGCCGCTTCGGGAATGACCTCCGCGGGATTCTTCATTCGGGGAGTTAAGGTGGTCATGGTTCGTTTCGTTTGATTGTTGGCGCCGGAAACGGTTCCGGCCTCACCCGACGACGGGCGATAGGCTCCTGTTAGCCCATGCTTAGCCCGACTTTCGCTACTGGAGGGTTTCGGACGTGCAAAGCGTTGATCCATCGTTCGACGACTCCCAAAGTCGCCACTACAACGCCCCTGGTTTCGGAGCGCGGATTTTGGGCGGCGGCTGCGGGGGCAGCGCCAGGTTGAGTTCATGCAGCAGCAAGGCGACCTCGCGGCTGGGTTCGGTGTGACGGACCAGAAGCAGTTCGCGGCCGTCGGTAGTCGGGACGCTCACGTCGAGCATTTGGAGCGTGGCAAATTTTTCGAACACCGTGCGTGGCATCGGACCGGCTGCGAGCGCCCGCAATTGCTGCCGCAGTGTGATCGACAGGCAGTAGGCCAGAAACGCGATGAACAGGTGCGCTTCGATCCGCTCGGGAAGTTTGTGATACACGGGCCGAAGCGCCAAGTCACCCTTGAGCGTGCGGAACGCCTCCTCCACCAGCACCAGTTGCATATAACAGCGCCAGATCAGCTCCGGATCGTCGGCGGCAAGATTGGTGCGCAAGAGATAGCGGCCTTCACGCTGACGAACCCAATGAAGCGCCCGCTCGCCCACCGGGACCACCCGATCCTTTTCCCCTTGCCCCGCCGCACCGTGAGGATGCGCCTTTCGGCGCCCACGTCCGGCAACTCCAACCGGCACAGCTCCGCCCGCCGCAATCAACCTGACTGAAAACACTTCGGACGCGTCCGACCAGCTTACCCGGTCTGGTCTGTTAATTCGAGACAATCACAAACTGTGGCTGTTTTATGCGGCCAAGCTTGTGGAAGGGAGCACTTTCATTCCGCCACCAGGAGTTTCTGCAACGCTACAGCTAGCTTATAGGTTGCCGCCTGATACGCTGCGGCCGCCCCTCTGGCCCGCAACGCATCCCGTTTTTCAGAGGACCGCGTCAATTCGCTGTACTTAAGCCCGAAAGAAAACGCCCCCAATGTCTTGCTTTCCCCAGGGAACGGTCCTGTTACCGTCCACCTGACCCGGAAACACGGATAGACGTCGCCATTTTCTTCTCGCGACTCCCAAAAATAGGACTCGATCTTCTCTACGTGGACCTCCGGCGAGCCGGGAACGGCGCGAACGTTGATCGCTTGAACGAACCCCACTTGGTCTACTTTCAATATCGCTTCCAATGGTTTGTCGCGATCAGGGTCTCGCTGGTCGAATGCTTCGACTACAGGGTGATCGGACGCCAACTTGAACTTCAGTCCCGCCGCGAGGACGACCGCCTCGGCTGGCTTGAGCAACGCTAGTCCGTCAGCCTCGACCTGCGGTGTGGGCTCGATAACTAGAACGGCCCCTTTGCTGAGAGCCGCCAGCATGATCAGAAACACGAGAGAACTAATGCCCAAGAGCCGCATCATATCCGAGCATGTCATGCCCTGTTGGAAGAACCGTGGCGTTCGGATTAAACAGCAAGTTGCCGTACCACGCCGTAATTGGATCCCCGGAACCAATGTAGACCGAGACACCCGCTGGAGCTATCATTCCGACGGGAAGCGCATATGCCGCGCCGCCAGAAGCAAAACCCCATGCAGCCATATTGACATATCGCAGCGCCCCAAGACTGTGGCCAAACGGGGGCGGTTTTCCGCTCACCATGATCTCCAAATCAGTCGCGTCAGGAAGTCCCTGATACTGTAACACTGTATCCGTTACATCAAAAGGAAACTCGGCAATCATGTGGGCCAGTCCGCCGTGCGGAATGAGCAGCCCACTGTCCGGATCGCGGTCGAAGAATCCCGCGAGGCCCCTTTGTCCATTGTTGTCGGTCACTTGGCCGTTCGGGTTCCCGGTCAAATAGTACCCTGCGAAGGAGGTTGCCTCAAGGAGGCCTTCGAATTCCCAGCCGTTGATTCCGAGTTTATTTTGAGCAAAGCGCTGCACCTCGTATCGAATCTCGCTCGTCTCGAACCCCTGGGCCGCATTCAAAAGATTGAACTTTACCGGCGGGTTCGCACCCAATAATTCGCTCCCAGCAAACGCCAAGGCACCGCTGA
>JBOHXF010000465.1:0-5712 GCA_050737455.1 Opitutaceae bacterium
GATCGCGGCCGCGGCCCTCCGGATGTCGGAGCCGGAGCGCGGGGCGCTCCGAGCCGCGCACGAGGCGATCGGCGATTTCAACCACCGTCGGCGCCCGGAGAACTGGTGGGGCCGGAATCCGCAGGGCGCCCGGGTCGGGGAGAAGTTCGATCCTATCCGCCGTGTCGGCCTCTACATTCCCGGAGGCGAAGTCCCGCTCGTTTCGACCGTGCTGATGACCGCCACCCTGGCCCGGATCGCCGGCTGCCCGGAGATCGCCGCGTTCACGCCGGCGAAGGCCGACGGCCGGATCTATTCGGCCCTCCTTGCCGCGCTCCATGTCGCGGGCGTCTCCGAGGTGTACCGGATCGGCGGGGTCCAGGCGATCGCGGCGATGGCGTACGGCACGAAAACGATACGCGCCGTCGACAAGATCTTCGGCCCCGGCAACGCCTACGTGTGCGAAGCGAAGCGGCAGGTGTTCGGGACGGTGGGGATCGATTCCCTGCCAGGCCCGAGCGAACTGATGGTGATCGCCGACGAATCCGCCCGCCCCGAATACGCGGCGGCGGATCTGCTCGCACAGGCGGAGCATGGCTCCGGCCGGGAGAGAATATGGCTCGTGGCGGCCTCGGCCCGGATCGCCGGCCGGATCGAGGCGGAGGTCGCCTTGCAGCTCGAGGTGAATTCCAGGGCGGATAAGATCCGCCGGGTGGTGGAAAAGGGCTTCTTGTCCATTCAGGTGAAAAATATGGTCCAGGCCGCCGACGTGGCCAATTTTGCGGCGCCCGAGCACTTGGAACTTTTGGTCAAGCCCGCCGCCAGCCGCTCCCTCTTGAAGGCGATCACGACGGCCGGGGCGATCCTGGTGGGAAACGACACACCCACCGCCTTGGGGGATTTCACGGCGGGCCCGAGCCATGTCCTGCCGACCGCCCGGGCCGCCCGCTTCTCAAGCGGCCTCCAAGTGACCGATTTCCTGCGCCGGACCAGCCTCGTGCACTACAGCCGTGCGAGCTTGAGACGCGCGGCCGCGACCGTCGCCGCCTTCGCCGCGATGGAGCAGTTGGACGCGCACGGCCGCTCGGCGGCCATCCGGCTGCCTTAAGGCTCGCCGGAGATCAATCGAGGCCCGTAACCGCCATCCCGACCGGGGCCCCCACCGTGAACTTAAGCGGCACTTCCCGCCGCTCGCCGGGGTTCAAACGGACGGTCCAGCTCAGGATGCCGTCCGCGTCGGGCTTGACCTCGGATGCCGGCGGCGAAAGCACGGTGACGACGATCTTGGCGTTGCGCGAGACCGGCACCTGATCCTTCAGCACCACCATTTCCGCCGTCTTTTTGTGGTTATCGAGCGTGAGCACGAATTCATAGCTGACGCGTCGGGTCTTGCTGATGATCCCGGTGTCCTCGGTGACCCGCCGCACGAGCTTGCGATCGGCGGAGATGGCTTCGTCGGCGCCAAGCGCCAGGTTGAATTTCTCTCCCGGCATGACGGTGTCCAGCCGGCTCGTTGCGACGAACGTGCCGTCCAGGAACACGCTCATCTCACCGGCCAGCAGCGGGACATCCGAAGCATTGACGACCCGATCGGTGAGGAACGCCGCCCGGATCTCTTTCGGCACGGCCGTGTATTCCGATGCTCCTTTCAAATCGAGGGTGCTGATCGGAACCTTTTGCGCCGAGCCGTCGCTGGCCACGGTGGTCCGGACCGGGACGACGAACGACGCGCTGGTGGCCGCGTTCGAGACGAGATCCTGCATGAAACCGGCCCTGACGGAACCCCCGGAAGCAGCATCAGTAATTCCACCAATAGTGGTGATCGGCCTGACTCGGGTGCCGGCCAAGGTTTCCAGTTCTTGGAAGGACAGCGGTTGCATGCCTCTCCCGAGCGCCACGGCCGAGGACTGGGCCTTGGGACGATACACGTCCACGATCCACGGCCGCAGCGCCGGTGGCGCCCCGCCCAGCGAGGGCCGGGCCGTCGAAAGCGTGAGCTTCACGTCCTTCCAATCCTCACCGGTGCTTTGCCGGACAATCCCAAAATATCCGAGCTTCACGGTTGAATCCGCCGAGTTGACCCGGGCGGTGTATTCCGGCAGCCAGCGCGCGCCCTCGACCGCATAGCTGAGCCGGAGCTTCAGCTTCCCAGCAGCGGCGGAGATGAGCCGGACCGTGACGGTCTTGTACCGGCGGCTTCGATCGCCGCGCAGCCTTTCGAGCCGCCGCTGCGCGGACTTCAGCTCGGAATTGAGCTGGTGCGCCTGCTCGTCCGCGTTCCTCTGGTCTGCGGCGACTTTGGTCCGCCGCTCGGCCAGAAAAGCGAGCAGCTTGTCCGCGTCTGCGAACGAAAAGTGCGGGGTGTCCTTCGTGGGTTCCGGCGTTGCGGCGACCTCGATCCTATCCAGCGCAGCCCCCTGGTCCTCCAGCACTGCGTTTTGATCCGCGATCACAGCCATTTTGCGCTGAATCTCCTCGATCCTCCCCTCCAGCGTCTTGACGCGCTGATCGGGGACAAACGGCACGAACCGCTCGCTCGCGGACACTTCCAAAATGGTGACGGCCGCAGGCCCTTCGCCGGAAATCTGAAGCGAGCGTTCCACGAGTCCGGACGGCAACCGATCGAACACGACCGCCTCCGGTCCCGCTTCGGCCGCCGCCAGGGTGGCTTCGCGGGTGACGACGGCGCGGTCGGCGTAAACGGTCACGGCCGTGATCGTGGAGCGCACCGGCGTGCCGGCCGCAAACGCCGCGGAGGGCGGCACGAGAGCGGCCAAGACAATCAGGGTGCGCAAGCGGGGAAGGGTTGCCACGGGGAAGGTGCGATCGGCGCGCCGCCGCAAGCGTCGATCCGAAGTGAGTCGAAGGCGAGAATAAATCCGTCAGCGTCGTTTTCTAAAAATTGTGTCGTGGCCGGAGCGAGAAAGCGCGGCCGGGTCCATGCGAGGGGGAATTAGCGCCCGCAAGGCAGCGGGCGCCGAACCGAACCTCGGCGAGGAAGCGAGGAAACGCTGTGACGGCGGCCTGGGAAATGGTAGCATGAGGCGTGTCCTCTTCCCCCGAACTATCCCACTGGGTGTTGCCGCACGTGCCCGGGCTGCAGGCGTACACGCCCGGAATCCAGCCGGCGGAAAAAGGATGGGTGAAGCTCAACACGAACGAGTGCCCTTACCCGCCGAGTCCCCGGGTGGCGGCGGCGCTTCGGCGGGAAATCGGAGAGGATGGGGCTTCGCTGCGGCTTTATCCCAATCCGGCCAGCGCGCCGCTGCGGCAGGCGCTGGCGGCGGCGCATCGGGTTGGCGCCAGGCAGGTGTTCGTCGGGAACGGGTCCGACGAGATTCTTGACCTCTTGGTGCGGTGCTGCTGCGGACCCGCGGCCCCCGCCGGATTTTCGATGCCGAGCTATTCGCTCTATCCCGTCCTCGTCGGGATCCAGGATGGGGCGGCCGTCGCGGTCGCATTCGATCGGGGCATGAAGCTGCCGGTGGAGAAGATCGCGGCCTCCGGAGCGCGGATCTTCTTCCTGACTTCGCCCAACGCCCCGACCGGAGTCGGCTTCACGCGCGCGGAGTTGGCCCGGATCCTGGACGCGTTTCCCGGGCTCCTGGTTGTCGACGAAGCCTATGCGCCGTTTGCCCGGGAAGACGCCATTCCGCTCCTCGGGCGGTACCGGCGCCTCATTGTGCTGCGGACCTTTTCGAAGGCCCACGCGCTGGCGGGCATCCGAATCGGGTACGCCTTGGCCGACCCGGAGGTGATCGGATGGCTTGACCGGGTGCGGGGCAGCTACAACGTGAGCCGGCTCTCGCAGGCGGCGGCGCTGGCCGCGCTTTCCGATCCCCGGTGGTATGCGGAAATCCGGCGGAAGGTGGTCGCGACTCGGGACCGGTGCATCGGGACCTGGAGGGAAACACGGGGATGGTTCGTTTATCCCTCGGAGGCCAATTTCATCTTTGCGGAGCCCCGCGACGCCGGCGGCCGGACCGGGCCGGCGGTGGCCGCCTCCGCCTATGAATTCCTCCTCTCGCGGAAGGTGCTCGTCCGGCATTTCCCCAGCCATGCCTTGACCGCCCCGTTCCTGCGCGTCAGCGTCGGGACGGACGACGAAATGGCCATCCTGGAAGCCTCCTTGGAAGCATGGTTAAAAACAGCCCCAACCGCGTAGCCACCGTCAATCGGAAGACGACGGAAACCGAGATCGCGCTCACCCTCGTGATCGACGGGCGGGGCGAGGCGCGGGTGGAGACCGGGGTGGGTTTTTTCGACCACATGCTGGCGCTGTTGGCGAAGCATGGCCTGTTCGACCTGACCGTGAAGGCCAAGGGCGACGTCGACGTCGACTATCACCACACGGTTGAGGATGTGGGATTGGCCCTGGGGGCCGCCTTCAAGCAGGCCCTGGGCGACAAGGTAGGTATCCGGAGATACGGATTCTTTCTGCTGCCGATGGACGAATCGCTGGCCCGGGTGGTCGTCGATCTGGGCGGGCGGCCGTACCTGGCCTACGAGGCGCCGTCGGGCGGCCTGTTCGTTCGCGACTTCAATCTCGTGCTGGTCAAGGAATTCTGCCGGGCGTTCAGCAACGCCCTCGGCGCCAACCTGCACGTCGCGCTGATCGCCGGCGAGGAGCCGCATCATATCGCCGAGGCGATCTTCAAGGGGCTTGGGCGCGCGCTCGGCATGGCCGTGTCCGTCGACCCTCGGGCGCCGGATCTGCTGCCCAGCACCAAGGGGACGCTTCAGTAAAGGGCGCTTCGAGCATGCCGGGCGCGACGATCGCCGTCATCGACAACGGCATCTGCAACCTGCGAAGCGTGACCAAGGCTTTGGAGGCCGTGGGGTCGCAGCCGCTCGTCGTGACTGGCCCCAAGGAGCTGGCTGCGGCCGAGGCGGCGGGGCTCGTGCTGCCCGGTGTCGGTGCGTTGCGGGACTGCGTCGGCGCGTTGCGGGTGTCCGGGCTGGACCGTTCGGTGAAGGAGTGGATCGCGGCCGACCGGCCGTTCCTGGGCGTTTGCCTGGGAATGCAGGCGCTGTTCGAGCGGTCGGAGGAGGGCGGGGTTCGGGGGCTCGGTATTTTCGAGGGGGAAGTCGTCCGGTTTCGGCGTCCGGCTGGGTTCAAGATCCCGCACATGGGATGGAACACCCTGGAGTTCCTGACGGCGGATTCGCCGATCGCCGATGGCCTCGCGCGGACCGGAGAATCGGTTTATTTCGTCCACAGCTACCACTGCCGGCCGGCAGATCCGGCGCTTATCATCGCGGAGTGCGATTACGGCGGGCGGTTCCCCGCGATCGTGGCGCGGGGAAAGGTGTTCGCAACGCAGTTCCATCCCGAAAAGAGCCAGGCGACAGGGCTGCGGATTTACGCCAATTTTGTCCGAGGGGTCGCGGCCCCCGAAGCGACGGAGGACGAGGGCCGCAAGAAATAGCGAATCCAGGCCGATTCCGATCCGCAACGGGCGGACACCGACGATCTATTCGCTTTGCAAGCAGCCCGATTTTGGCTTGGTTTCGTGGGATGGCTACGGCGTCGCTAAAGATTGAGGAAAAGGAATATCCCCTCCCGGCCATGGTCGGCACAGAGGGGGAGAAGGCGATCGACACGCGCAAACTGCGCGGGGAGACCGGATATGTCTGCTTCGACCAGGGGTATGGGAACACCGCCTCGTGCGAGAGCGCGGTGACCTATCTCGATGGGGAGCACGGAATCCTGCGCTACCGCGGCTATCCGAT
>JBOHXF010000466.1:0-3374 GCA_050737455.1 Opitutaceae bacterium
GGCGCCGGCCGGCCTCGCGGCGGTCGGGGTAGGTCATCGCCTTCCGATGGCGAGCGATGCCGTTAACCCGGCCCGATCCGGCCGGGAAAGTCCGGGCAGAGGACCGAGCGTGGCAACGGGACCCCCGTGCCCGCGTCGAGAAAGGCCATCTCCCCCTGTTCGGAGCAGGTCCAGAATTCACGGCAGCCGCGGGCGGCGAGGAGGAGGCGCTTTTCGGCGATCTCATCGGCCGTGTTGCTTTCGGACAGGACCTCCACGCAAATCTCCGGGGCGATCGGAAGGCGGGGCGGCTGCCCGAGCGGCCGCACGCGGGCGGCCGAGATGGAGGCGACATCGGGAACGCGCGTGCCTTCGGCCGTCTCGACCGCGCACTCCACGGCGGTCTCCCAGACGGGCATGAGCCGGTCGAGCCGCGCGGCGATCAGAGCCTGCCGGCGGCTATGGCCGTAGGTGAGCGGGCTCATGACGATCCGGCCGAAGCGGTCCTGCTCGATCTTAAAGGGAAGTTCGCGCAGGGACGGATCGTCGAGGATCTGCTCCCAGGTCATGGCGGACATTGACCGGGCGAACGAGGGGGAAGTCAAGCGGGTGGTCATCGAAGTGTCGCGGGCGCACGTCCCGATGTAAGCAAGGGCGGCCCCTCCATCGTCCGTCGTCGGCGCGAAGTCGTCGTACCATTCGCCTACGGAGGTGAATCCGGGCGGGCGAAGGGGGCAGAACACCGCGTCGGCCTCGCGGCGGTTGGGGTAGGTCATGGCAGGAATCAGGCGGAGCGCTGTTGAGCCGCCGCTCGCTCGGGATGCTCGAACGCATCGGCGTAGTTCTCCAAGTCGCGATCCGACATCCCGAGCGCCCGCCCGACCTCGCGCCAGCCGGCCACGGCACGGTCCACTTCGCGCAGGATTTCTTTCGCGCGTGGGAGAGGAAGCCGGAAGTAGGCAATGACGGACATCAGGGCCTCGATCGTTGCCTCGGGGCCGGTATCTGCCGACATCCACGTCTTCAGTTCCCGCGCCCGGTCCGGGAATGGATTGAGGTCAAAGGCGGGCGCGAGCCGCCAAAGGCCGCGCTCCGCATGGAGGAACCCGTGATTGTGCAGGTGATCGTCCACATTGGTGATGAGGACCGAATACGCCATGCGCCGCCAGAGTTCCTCGATGTCGGCTTGCGCCGCGGCCCCGTTTACGCGCAGGGCGTCCACGATTTCGGTGTAGGCGTGCTCCTGGGCATCGGTGGACTCGACGCCGAGCAGCGTTGCGGCCGACACATACATCAGGCGCTTGCCATCGAGGGTCCGGTCGAACCGGCGAATCAAAGCCACCGGCGCGCCATCGCTGTCCACGAGGCGCGCTGCCGCGACCGCCAAGCCGGCGGCCTTGGCCAGGGTCATGGCCAAAACCTCGCCCTTGGTGACCGAGCGTTCGTCCTGCACGCTCGGAAACTTCCCAATCGCCAACATGCCGTCGTCATCGACCACGGTGCACTTTGGCCGCAGCCCGCCGAGCGAGGTGCCGCGGCCCCGCAGGTAGGCGAGATCGGCCGCGGTCTCCGTTTCCGTTTCGACCGCACGCGATGCGCTCATCAGGTGCCGCAGTTCCAACAAGGGCGGAGCGGTTCGCCGCTCCGCCTCGGCGGCCCGCTGAAACACGCCTCGTTCATCGCGGAAACGAAGCGCGCCGGCCCGGCTGCCATCGTCCACCGCCAGCAGGAAATCGACAGCGTTGAGTTGGGCCGACCCTGCGTCCTTGCCGGCCCGCCGCGTCGTTTGGCGACGCTTGGCGTGATCGCGCAGAATCACGCGCCGGCCCCAGCCATCCGGTTCGGTGTCGGCAATTGCTGCGAGAAAGACCGAACCCTCCGGAGCCTTGCGGTGAAACTGTGCGCCGGTGACCAGCGGCAGATTCGGCTCAATCGCAAATCGGTCCGGTGCGGCGAGCCAGGTTTCGTCGTAAGTGAACGCGGCATGCTCCCGCGCTCCGTTTTGATCGTAGTTCAGGATGCCCACGAGGCGGCCTTCGTCACCGAGGAGAACTTGAAGGGTGCGTTTCACGACGAGGTCGGTGTCTTCTTGACGCGCACGCGTTTCGGCAGCCGGGCTTCGTCCAGTTGGAGGCCCACTTCGTCGCGCTTGGGATCGACCAGATCGCCGAGCGCGGTACCGAGGCCTAGGACAAAGAGAGCCATCGCATACGCTCCCATGGCCACGGTGGGATCGCCTTTTTCCACCCGGCGATAGGTGTTCGTGGCCACGCCCACCCGTTCCACCATCATGGCGACCGTGAAATGGCGTTTGCGTCGCGCTGTCGCCAAGTCCCGACCCAGTTTGGCCAGGGCGCGGCGGGTGGGGGGCGGGAGCAGATCATGGAGAGAGGAGCGCATGGTTAGTATCTATGGATAGGCTTTTATCCGACGTAGAAGGCAATATATTGATATTTACATTCAGGAACGTCGAGACTATTTCGGTGCAGGCTCATGCAGGGGCTCGGCGATGAATTCCACGAGAGCGAACCGGCATTTGACCGGGTTCACCTGCGCGGCGGCGACGCCACGACGGGTCAATTCTCCACGCGACGCGTGGGGACCTTGGGATCATGCGTTCTGAACCGAAGAAGCCGCTATCGGATGTTGCTGATCCAGGCGGATCTTGTGCGATAAGCTGGGGCTGATGCCGGGCTGACGGGATTCCGCCAAGATCGGGCGGTATTTTGGCGAACGTTAAGATTGAAGAATTTAGGGCACTTGAGATGCTATAATTGATCTGATCTTACCTTCACATTGCAAATCCATCCTTCTTCCTCGATCCTACGGCTCGCCTGCCGGCTTGCCTGCTGCATCCTGCCGATCGCGGGCGGAAGCGCCTGGACGGCGGCCGAAGCGAGTGGCGCGCCCGGGCCGGACGCCGCGGTTGCGCCGGCCATTCAGATTCTTTTCGGGACAGTGGGGCAGACCGAGAGCACGGAAGCCTCCGGCGAACGCAAAGCCCAATCCACAGCCGAGAGTTCAAATTTTGCCGCGTTTCTCAACGAAGCCGGGACGACCGGAACCCTGATCGGTTACATTGCCAGCATTGGGCAGGGTTTTGCGGTCAACATCGCGCTCGTCGACAATAACTTTGTCGCCATAACGAACGCGCTCGGGCCTGGAAATGTGCAGGGCCAAACCCTCACGCTCGACGGTTCGCTTTCCGATGGGACGCTGAGCGGCACGATCGAGGAGCTGAATCTACCCTTCTCGGCGAGCGTCGAGTCCGCGACCGGAACCACCGCGTCGATTTCCGGGCTCTACGAAGCCGAGGTGCCCGGAGGGAACGGCATTTTCTCGATCGTCGGCACCCAGGGCGATATTTTCGTCCTGGCGATGACGCCGACCGACGT
>JBOHXF010000467.1:0-6008 GCA_050737455.1 Opitutaceae bacterium
ATGAAGAAGCTCAGGATCGCGACGATCGGCAGCGTCGTATAGCCGATCATGTAGCATTGTTCGACAAACCGGTTGAACTGCCGCGGAAGCGAACCCAGATAGGACATGGCCCGAATGAAAAGCAGGACGGCGCTGCCGATGCCTGCGAGAATGGAATTGAGTTGCTGCTTCATCAGGGTCGGCGGGCGGTCCGGCCAATGGTAGCGGAACCTCCGGAAAATTCCAACCCGAACACCCGCCAGGTCCGGCGGCCGGAGGCTGCCCGGCGGACGCTCAGCAGCGGGCCCAGGTGAAACTCGCTGGTGCCCGCGGGCGCGTCGCGCCGCCATGTCACGGCGTTCCACAGGAGCGAAGTGCGCGTGGACCCGTCCGAATCGACCCGGTGGCGCGCCAGCGCGAACAGGGGGGCCCAGCCCGCGCGGGTCTCGCGGTTGTTCGGAAAGAATACGCTGAAGGGGCTCAGGGCCTGCCACTCGCGCCGGCCGGCCCCGTTGTCCCAGACCGACAGGAACGGCCAGTAATGGACCGTGTAAGCGGGAGCCGCGGCCGGGTCGGACGCCTTTCGCTCCTCCCCTTTCCAATAGATCCAGTAAAGGACCTGCGTCTTGCTCATGAGCAGCCGCCCCTCACGCCAACGCATCCGGCGGAAGAGCGGCCATGGCGCCCAGACCTTGTCGAGGCCGTCGACGTTCGAATGGGTGTAGAACGGCCCCCAGCGCTCGTGGAGCCGGCCCGGTCCGCGGCCCTGCACCAAAAACGGCCAGAAATAGCGCGTCTCGCGGTATGGCCGGAGCCCCGAATGGTCCGTGTATCCAAAGAACGGCCACATGAAGTCCCTGCTGACGAGACCGGGGCCCCGGACCGAGGCGTAGAACGGCAGGACGCAGAGCGAGCGGGAGGGCGGCGTGCCGGGCGGGGCGCCCGGCCCCGCCTCGGTGACGCCCGTCCAGACGAACGGCCAAAGATACGACCGCCGCGAAAACTCCCCCGGGCGGTCGTCCGCGGCGTAAAAGGGCCAAAGCGCGAAGCCGTGCTCAGCCCCGCGCGTGACGCGGATGAACGGCCAGGGGGTCGACGTGGTGGTCTCGCCGCGTTTTTCCGTCCGCAGGTACAATGGGAAAAGGACGAATGAGACGCGGCGGTAGTAAAGCTGGTCCTTGACCGTGCCGGCGATGGGAAAAAGCGCCCGGTAGCTCTCGGCCGGGTCCCGGCTCCGGCGCGACAGGTAGAACGGCCACAGCGCGAATTCCTTCGGCTGCTTCGCGCCCGCGGAAGCCCGGGGTTTTGTGGTGACGGTGCAGTTGACGAGCTGGAAGACGCTCCATGTCCGGACATCCGCGGATCTCCGGTAGACGAACAGAGGATACAGGATAGCGGTCTCGTCGGTCCGCCCGCCCGGCTTCGTCCATTTGAGGTACGCCGGCCGGAAACCGGAGACCCGGCCGCCATCCGGGGTCGGTTCCCCGAACACCAACGGCCCCGCTGCGGTCCACCAGGTCCGCGTGCCCGTCCCGCCGACCCAGGCGGGCCAAAGGTCGCGCTCCTGCGCGGCCGCCGCCGCGACGACGAAGCCACCGAGAGCACACCACGCGACTATTTTACGGAACTGAGTGATTGATGCCACTTTATATCACTTTTGTCGACCACGCTATTCGATCGACGGCCGGATGCAACCGATTCGACCCCCTCACCGAGCGTCGGTTCGCCGAAAGAAAGCGGCCGTCGGCTGCCCACCCCGAGGACGGCCCAGGCGTTTGAATCCGTCCCATCCACAGGGGCTCAATTCCAAATCGCCGGGCATTTCGAGCACGACGAGAGGATCACGCTCAGCGGTCAGGAGGGCCCCGAGGGCTGAGAACAGCGCGGCGGCGATCTGGGCAATCCGCTCGTAGGGCGGGTCGACGAACACCAGATCCGTTTCGGGCGGCACCGCCGCTCCCTTCAGGACCGCAAGCACCTCCCCTGGGATCACGGCGCAAGCGGGGTCGTCCAATCCGAGGCTCCGTCCGACCGCCGCCAGATTCCGCCGCAGGCATGCGGCGGTGCCGGGATCGGCCTCCACGAAGACGCCGCCCGCGGCGCCACGGCTCAAGGCTTCCAGGCCGTACGAACCGCTCCCCGCAAAAAGGTCGAGAAAGCGCGCGCCGGTCACGCGCACGCCCAAGCTGGAGAACACCGCCTGTCGAAGCGCGTCGGTCGCCGGCCGCACGGCGCCGCTCCGCGGCACCTCCAGGAGGATGCCCTTGGCCCGTCCCCCGCTGATCCTCATCGGGAAAGCCGGGACGGGACTCCGCCGCGCCGAATTGCTTGGTGCCGGCCATGGCGGCCCGTCAATACAGTCTTCATGTGGCCATCTCCACCATGAGACCTCCCCCGTCGGACCACTTCAACGGGAAAAGGTTTTTTCAGCCCGGGAAGGCGGCCGTGCACGGCCTGCCGGATTTCATCCGCTGGCGCCGCACCCGGCGGCCGGCGCCTTGGCCCGACCGGGTGCCGGTCGAACCGGCCATCCTCCCGCCCGCTCCGCGCGCCGAGGGAATCTCGCTGACATGGATCGGGCATTCCAGCTTTCTGCTGCAAACGAGCCGGACGACCTGGCTCACGGATCCGGTCTTTTCCGAACGCATCGGGCCGGTCCGGGGATTCGGCCCCCGGCGCGTGGCGGATGCCGCCTTGAGCCCTTCCACGCTGCCGCCGATCGACGGCATCCTGCTCAGCCACGACCATTACGACCATTGCGACCTTCCGAGCCTGCGTGCGCTCGCCCCCCGCGCCGGAGAGGCCCGGGCGCCCGTCGTGGCGACTCCGCTCAACTACGGGTCCCTGCTGAAGGCGTTTCAGTCCACGGCCAAACTGGTCGAGCTGGATTGGTGGCAATCGTGGAGCGGACCGGGCGGGTCGGTGGTCCAACTCGTGCCGTCCCGCCATTGGTGCCGGCGCCGGATCTGGGGAGCCAACGAGCGGCTTTGGGGCGGTTACTTTCTCCGGACAGGCGGTCGCGCAGTCTATTTCGCGGGGGATTCGGGCTTCGACGAGCGGCTCTTCGCGGAAATCCGCGAACGCTGCGGGGCGCCCGACCTGGCGCTCCTGCCCATCGGCGCGTACGAGCCACGGTGGTTCATGCGGGACACCCACATGAATCCGGAGGAGGCGGCGCGGGTGCACCGAATCCTGGGAGCGCGTGTCAGCGTCGCGATGCATTGGGGCGCCTTTCGGCTCGCCGACGAGGCCCGCGAGGCGCCGCCCCGTGCCCTCGCGGAAGCCCTGGCGAAGGCCGAAGTTCCGGCCGACGCGTTCCGCGTCCTGCCAATCGGCGGCTCGCTCGCCCTCTGACGCCGGCTTGCCTCTCTCTCAAAGCGGCGGTACGGGTGGAGGCTCGACATCCAATGACGACGCGGACCTTTGCCAAACTCGGCCGAAACGTGGGTGAAGTTGGCCTCGGAACCTGGCAACTCGGCGCCGAATGGGGCCCCGTCGATGAGCGCACGGCGCTCGCCACGCTCGCCGGCGCGGTGGAGGGAGGTGTCACCTTCCTCGACACCGCCGATGTCTATGGCCAAGGCCGCAGCGAGACCCTGATCGGCCGATTCCTGCGCGAAACCCGCGCGCCGGCCGCCGTCGCGACCAAGTTCGGCCGGTTCAGCCCCCCCGGCTGGCCCGGGAATTTCGAGCGGCAGACGGTGCGCGCGCACACCGAGGCGTCGCTGCGCAGGCTCGGCCTGGAAACGGTGGACCTCACCCAGCTCCACTGTCTTCCGATCGAGGTGATGCGCCGCGGCGAGATCTTCGAGACGATGCGCGAGCTCAAGCGCGAGGGCAAAATCCGCGCGTTCGGCGCGAGCGTCGAATCCATGGAGGAAGCCCGCGTGTGCCTGGACCAGGAGGACCTCGCCTCGCTCCAGATCATCTTCAATATCTTCCGGCAGAAGCCGGCCGCCGAGCTGTTCGCCGAGGCCAAGCGGCGCCGGGTCGCGCTGCTGGTGCGCCTTCCCCTCGCGAGCGGGCTTTTGGCCGGCAAGATGACGAAGGCCACCCGGTTCGGGCCGACCGACCACCGGAATTTCAACCGGGACGGCCGGCAGTTCAACGTGGGTGAAACGTTCGCCGGCCTCCCCTTCGAAAAGGGCGTCGAACTCGCCGACGCGCTGAAGGCTTGGATCCCCGCCGGACTGACCTTCGCCCAAATGGCCCTGCGCTGGTGCTTGGATTTCGACGCCGTGACGGCGATCATCCCCGGCGCGCGCAACCCCGACCAGGCGAGAGCCAATGCACAGGTCTCCTCCCTGCCTCCGCTGTCTTCGGCCCTCCATGCCCGCCTGGCCGACTTTTACCAACGGGACGTAGCCGCCCACGTGCGAGGACCGTACTGATCCCGGCCCAGGGAATCTGCGGCCAGATCGGCCCCAGGCGGGAGTTGACGGTCGCGAGCACGATGGCCAGGCCTCGGCCAAAGTCGTTGAGAGTCAGAACAGCCCCATTCGGGCTCTGACGATCGCGAGGGCCGCCACACAGGCGGTTTCCGTTCGCAAGACCCGCCGGCCCAGACCGGCGAGTGCCGCCCCCCGTTCTCGCAGCAGCCCGCGCTCAGGCGCCGACCATCCGCGCTCGGATCCGATCGCGAGCGCGACCTGCGCCGAAAGGGAAACGGTTGCGAGGGAGGCGCTCGCCTCGTAATTGTCCAGAGCGATCAATGCCGTGCCGGAACCGGCGCCGTCCAACGCCTCGGCGAGCGACAGGCCCCAAACGACTTCCGGAATGCGGGTGGCGAACGCCTGCTCGACGCCAGCACGGACGTGGCGGCGCCATTCGCCGGTTGTCCACAGGGTGCTGGAGCGATAGCTCGGTTCGCCCTTGTCCGTCGCCACGAAGCGCATCGCCCGCACGCCGAGCGCGGCGGCCTCGCTCAGGATCTTCCTCGCGGTTTGAGGCCGCGGCAGGCCCGCGATCAGCGTGATCGGGTCGAAGTCCGGCGAGGGCGATTCGCTTCCAAAGCTCCACTCGATCCCGGCCGGCCCCGCCTTCAGCAGCGTGCCTTTGCCCCGGGGCCCGTCGACGATCCCCGCGTCAAACGTGTCGCCGGGCCTCCGGCGAAGGACGGCCAGCAGATGCTTCGCGCGCACGTCGTCCGCAGCGAGAGGACGACCGATCTCCTCCGCGTCGAAGAGGATCAGATTCACTTGGCGCCGCGCCAGCCGGCCGTCAGCGCGCTTCGTCCCCGAGGATGCGGTCGATTTCCGCCAGCTCCTCGGAGCCGAACTCGAGCCGCTCGGCGACCTTGACGTTCTCCTCGATCTGGGACGGCCGGCTGGCCCCGATCAGGGCGGTGGTGATCGCCGGCTGGCGGAGCACCCATGCGAGCGCCATCTGCGCAAGCGATTGCCCGCGTCCTTTCGCTAGGGCGTCGAGCGCCCGGATCTTCGCGAGCTTCGCCTCCGTAATGGCCTCCGGAGTGAGGAAACGCGGGTCGTGCCCCGCCCGCGAGTCGGCCGGAATCCCCCGCAGATAACGGCTGGTCAGCAGCCCCTGGGCCAGCGGGCAGAACGCGATGCCACCGATGCCCTCCTGCCGCAGCACGTCGAAAAGGCCCGCCTCGGGCTGCCGGTCGAACAGGTTGTAGCGCGGCTGATGGATCAAGCAGGGCGCGCCCATTTCGCGAAGAAGGCCCGCCGCCCGCGCCGTCCGCTCCGGCGGATAGTTGGAGATCCCGGCGTAAAGAGCCTTGCCCGAGCGGATGGCATGCGCCACGGCTCCCATCGATTCCTCAAGCGGCGTCGCCGGGTCCGGCCGGTGGTGATAGAAAATATCGACATAATCGACGCCGAGCCGCCGCAGGCTCTGGTCCAGGCTCGCTAGGAGAAATTTCCGCGAGCCCCAGTCGCCGTATGGGCCGTCCCACATCCCGTATCCGGCCTTGGTCGAGATGACGAGCTCGTCCCGATGCGCGCGCAGGTCCTCAGCGAGGATCCGTCCGAACGTCGTTTCCGCCGAGCCGGGCGGGGGCCCATAGT
>JBOHXF010000468.1:0-4644 GCA_050737455.1 Opitutaceae bacterium
GTCGTGTAGAGGGTCAGGAATTGCGACACCAGCAGCCCGCCGACGATCGCGATGCCGAGCGGCCGGCGGAGGTCCGAGCCCGTGCCGTGTCCGACAGCGAGCGGCAGACCCGCGAGCAGCGCGCACATCGTCGTCATCATGATCGGACGGAACCGCAGCAGGCACGCCTCGTGGATGGCGTCCACCGGGCTCTTGCCGTGGTCGCGCTCCGCCTCGAGGGCGAAGTCGATCATCATGATCGCGTTCTTCTTGACGATGCCGATGAGGAGGATGATCCCGATGATCGCGATGACCGTGAGGTCGTAATGGAAGAGCATCAGCATGAGCAGCGCCCCCACGCCCGCGGAGGGCAGGGACGAGAGGATGGTGATCGGGTGGATGAAGCTCTCGTAGAGCATCCCGAGCACGATGTAGACGACCGCGATCGCAGCGAGGACGAGCAGCGGGGTCGACGAGAGGGAATCCTGGAAGGCCTGCGCCGTGCCCTGGAAGGAGCCCAGGACGGTCGCGGGCGCGCCCAGCGCATCGCGCATCTGATCGACCCGTTCCACCGCGGCGCCGAGCGAGGTGCCGGGCGCGAGATTGAACGAAAGCGTGACCGCCGGGAATTGCCCCTGGTGGTTGACGGACAACGGCTCCACTTTGTTGGAAAAGCGCGCGAAGGCGCTCAACGGAACGCGGGCGCCGCCCGCCGCGACCACGTAAAGGCGGGACAGGGCGTCGGCGTCGGTTTGGAACCGGGGCTGCACTTCAAGGACCACGCGGTACTGGTTGGTCGACGAAAAAATGGTGGCGACGTCGCGCGAACCGAAGGCGTCATAGAGGGTGTCGTCGATCAGCTGGGGCGAGATGCCGAGCTGCGCCGCGGCGTCGCGATCGATGTCGATCGCGATGTGCGGCGCCGCTATCTGCTGGTCGGAGGCGACGTCCTGGAGCCCGGGCAGCTTTCGCATCGCCGCCTCGAAGCGGGGCGCCCAGAGGTTCAGTTCGTCGATGTCGGTGTCGGTCAGCGTGTATTGGTACTGCGTGCGGCTCAGGCGGCCGCCCACATTGATGTCCTGGCCGACCTGCATGAAGAACTTGACCCCGGGGATGCCGGCGACCACGGGGCGCAGCCGCGCGAGCACCTGCGCGGCCGACGCGCTGCGCTCGGAAAGCGGCTTGAGCTGCATGAAGACCCGGGCGGTGCTTTCCGTCGCATTGCCGCCCGTGGCGCCGCTGAAGGCCACGATGCCGCTGATCGCCGGATCGGGCAGCAGCTTTGCGACCACCCGGTGGGTGATCGCCGCCATGCCCTCGAAGGAAGTGTCCTGGCGGGCATCCAGCTCGCCGAAGATGAAGCCCGTGTCCTCCTGAGGAAAAAAGCCCTTCGGGATCACAAGGTACAGGTAGCCGGTGAGCCCGATCAGGCCGAGGGTCACCATCAGGGTCGCGAACTGGTGCCGCAGGACGGCGTCGAGGCCGCGCCGGTACAGGGCGAGCATCCCGTCGAAAAACCCCTCCGCCTTCCGGTCGAGCCAGTTGCCCGCGTGCTTCTCCTCGTGCTTCAGAAAGAGCGCGCACATCATCGGCGTGAGCGTCAGGGACACGACGGCGGAGACGACGACCGCCGAAGTCACGGTCATGGCGAACTCCCGGAACAGCCGGCCGATGATTCCGCTCATGAAGAGCAGGGGGATGAAGACGGCCACCAGGGAAAAGCTGATCGAAACGATCGTGAAGCCGATTTGTCCCGCGCCCTTCAGAGCCGCCTCCAGCGGGGCTTCGCCCGCCTCGATGTGGCGCACGATGTTTTCGATCATCACGATCGCGTCGTCGACCACGAATCCGACGGCGATCGTGAGCCCCATGAGCGACAGGTTGTCGATGCTGTAGTCCAGGAGGTACATGACCCCGAAGGTCGCCACGATCGACAAGGGAACGGCCACCCCGGGAATGACCGTCGCCCACACCTTGCGCAGAAACACGAAGATCACGAGCACGACCAGGCCCACCGTGAGCAGGAGAGTGAAGCGGACGTCGGACACCGAGGTGCGGATCGTGCCGGAACGGTCCGACACCAGATCGATCTTGATGGCCGGCGGGATGGACGGGCGGAGCTGCGCCATCGCGGCCTTGATCTGGTCGACCGTGGAGACCGTGTTCGCGCCGACGGCGCGCTTGATGAACAGCAATTCCGCGGGGCGGTTGTCGAACCAGGCGGCTTGCCGATTGTGTTCGACCGAATCGATCGCCCGTCCGATGTCCTTTACCCGGACGGGCGCGCCGTCGCGGTAGGCGACGATCACCTGGTTGAAGCCCTTGGCGTCGAACAGTTGATCGTTGGTGTCGAGGGTCAGGGCCTGGTGCGCGTTCTCCAGGTCGCCCTTCGGCTGGTCCGTCGAGGTGTTCGCCAGCGCGGCCCGGACATCCTCCAGGCCGATGCCGCGGGCGGCCAGGGCGTCGGGATCGACCTGCACCCGCACCGCGAACTTCTGCTCGCCGCCGATGTCCACCTGGGCGACGCCGGGGATCGCCGAAAGCCTTTGGGCGAGGACCGTGAAAGCGTAATCGTCCACCTTGTACATCGGCAGCGTGTCGGAGTGGATGGCGTAGATCAGGATGGCGCGCTCCGACGGGTTGACCTTCCTGTAGGTGGGAGGATTGGGCAGGTTCTTGGGGAGCAGGCCGCCTGCCGCGTTGATGGCGGTCTGGACATCCTGCGCGGCGCCGTCGATGTTCCGGCTGAGGACGAATTGAAGCGTGATCGACGTCGATCCGAGGCCGCTCGTCGAGGTCATCTGCGAGAGCCCGGGAATGGCCGCGAATTGCTGTTCGAGCGGCGTCGCCACGGAGGAGGCCATCGTGTCGGGGCTCGCGCCGGGAAGCTGCGCGGTGACCTGGATTGTCGGGAAGTCGACCGAGGGCAGGGCGGCGACCGGGAGCAAAATGTAGGCTGTGGCGCCGAACGCCAGAACGCCCAGCATCAGCAGGGTCGTTGCGATCGGGCGCCTGATGAACGGCTCCGAGATGTTCATCGGCGGCCGCTTAGCTCCGCGCGGCCGGCGCGCGCTCGATCGTGACCCGGCTGCCCGGCTCCAGCCGATATTGTCCGTCGAGGACGACCTTTTCGCCGGCGGCGAGGCCCGCGGCGATGACCGCCACGCCGTCCCCGACTTGGCCGACCCGGACGGCGCGCATGGCGACCGTCAGATTCGGATCGACCACGAACAAATAACTCCCGTTGGGCCCGTCCTGGACCGCGCGCGCCGGCACCGTGACGGCGTTCCGCTCGACCCGGGTCACAAGCCGGATGTTCACGAAGGCGCCGGGCCATAGGGCTTCGTCCTGGTTCGGGAACACGCCCTTCAGCCGGAACGTGCCCGTGGCCGGGTCGACTTCGTTGTCGATCGTCAGCAGTGTGCCCTCGGCGATCGGGCGCTTCGCGACGCGATCGAAGGCCTCCACGCGCAGGGCCGTCCCTCCGCGCATGCCGGCGGCGACCTGGGGCAGATCATCCTGCGAAAGCGTGAAGATCACGGTGATGGGATGAAGCTGGGTGATCGTGACCAGGGCCTGGGCCCCGTCCGCCTGCACGATGTTGCCGGGGTCGATGTTGCGCAACCCGACCCGCCCGTCGATCGGCGAGACGATCCGGGTGTAGCCGAGATTGACCTGGGCCGCGTCGAGGGCGCCCTGGTCGAGCTGCGCGATGCCCTCGTACTCGCGGACGGTGGCCTCCTGGGTCGCGACCTGCTGTTCGGGAATGGCGTGCTTCAAGTACGCGTTGCGGTAGCGGTTCAGGTCGAGATGGGCGTTGGCCAGCAGCGCTTGGTCGCGGGCGAGCTGGCCCTGCGCCTGCATGACCGCCGCCTGGTACGGGCGGGGATCGATCACGGCGAGCAGTTCGTTGCGCTTCACGCTTTGCCCCTCCTTGTAATCGACCTTGGTCAGCACTCCCGCCACCCGGCTGGTCAAGGCGACCGTGGCGACCGGCGTGACCCTGCCGATCGCATCTAGCGTGACGTCCACGTCCTCGGCCTTCGCCGTCGTCAGGGTGATGGGAACGGCTGGCGGCGGCGGGCCGCCGCGCTCGCGTGCGGCCGCGCTGCCGGACCGGTCGCGGAACCAGAAATTGGCCGCGACCAGGGCCAAAACCAGCCCGCCGGCGACAAACCCGACTCGCCTCCGCTTCACCGTAGCCGCCGCGCGTGTAGCCGTCATGGCACGATCTTTGCAACCCTTATGCCATCCGCAAGGGCCGATGATCGCATGTGCTTATAATCAATGAATTGCATAAATGCACGCGGTTTTAGCGATGCCGAAACCGCCAACTTGCTTCGCTGCCCTGTAAAGTAGCTTTGCACATCCCGGTTCCCCGATTCATCTTTCGGCCCATGGCCTTCAATCTCCGCGTGAGGCTTCGTCTGCTCGGCCTCGGGCTTGCAGCGGGGCTCGTGGGGGCGGCGATCGTTTGGATCATTCTCGGATTTCAGCGCGAGACCCGGGAGCTGCAGGCGCGCCTCGGGCGCATCGACGTCGAGAGCGGCGAAATTGCCTCGCAGTTCAAGGACGAGCTTCGCGATGTCACCAATGCCCGCGTGCAATATGCGATCGCGCACGATCCCGGCGCGCGCCGGCAATTCCTCAAGGCCAGCCTGCAAT
>JBOHXF010000469.1:0-3032 GCA_050737455.1 Opitutaceae bacterium
CCCCGCTGTGGATCCGCAGCACGGCGGCGAGCGCCGCCCGCGGCGACAACACCTTCCTGTCCCGTCTCCTGGAGGCGAGCATCCTCGTCGGCAGTCTCCTGTGCGACGGCGAGGGCGACCTGGTCAGCGTCGAGACCGAGCCCGATCCCGACCGCGCGACGCGGCTCGCCTACAATCTGCTCCAGGGCGCGGGCGCCCGCGTGTCCAAGACGGAGTTCGTCGCGTGCCCGAGCTGCGGGCGCACGCTGTTCGACCTGCAGACGACGACACAGCGCATCCGCGCCCGCACGGGCCACTTGAAGGGCGTGAAAATCGCCATCATGGGCTGCATCGTGAACGGCCCCGGGGAGATGGCCGACGCGGACTTCGGCTACGTGGGCGGCGCTCCCGGGAAAATCAACCTCTACGTCGGCAAGCGGTGCGTGCAGTACAACGTCCCCCAGGCCGACGCCGACGAGCGCCTCGTTTCCCTGATCCGCGAATACGGGAAATGGGCGGAGCCCCCTCAGGTGCCCGCCTGAGGAGGGCCCCGGGAATCCGTATTCAGAAAGCCGCTGCTCCGTGACCGGCCCGGCATCCGGGCGCCGCCTTCCGAATGGCTTGGCAAGCCGGTTCCCGGGCCGTGTAATTTTGCCGAAATTACGCCATCCGGCGCCCCCGATTCGCGCGCCTGAATTCGCCGCCGCGAGGCAACAAAAAAAGCGCAAAAGTTATTGCCCGCACCCCTGTGAACAACTTGTCGGAAAGTTCGCCTTGAAATGATTTTTGGGTTCACAGTTATTGCGTCCTGCTGCAGTTAGTTTCCGCACGTCCGCGCTCTTTCCCACTTCCCCCTTCGACCTTCGATCCGGACCGCCGGTGGCGTTACATGTTACCCCCTGGCCTTCAGCTAATTAAGCGTCGCATCCCGATGCCCCTTCCCGCTGATGGCCTTCATTCGATTTTTGCCGCCCGCGAACCGACCGAAGCGCGCGGCTGGGGCACGGGGACGGGCTCCGGGCGGCCGGAATGTGAATAAAGCCTGATCCGCAAGCCGCCAACATGCCTTCACTGTCGCTGACGCCCAACCTTTGGGAATCCGTAAAGTGCGATTTCAAATCGCTCTTTCCGGAGGATGTTTTTCAAATGTGGTTCGAGCCGCTCGTCTGCCTGGAAGCCTCGGACGACGCGATGGTCCTGGGGGTGCCCAACGACTTCGCCTCCATCTGGATTCACGACAATTACCTGGACCTGATCACGCAGCGCCTGCGGCTGACCGCGGGCCGGATGGTGACGGTCAGCCTCCGCAAGGCGGAAGGCGCCCATGGCGGGCCGGCCGCCCTTCAGAATCGCCACGCCGGAGGGGAAGGCGGAGCCGGCGCCCGTCACCGGCCGGCCGCGGTCAAGCGCGTCCGGAGCGAGGACCGGGCTGCGATCGCGGGCACGCTGGCGCCGCGGAACACGTTCGAGGCCTTCGTGGTCGGCGCGAACAACCAGATGGCGCACGCCGCGGCCCTGGCGGTCGCCCAGGCTCCCGCACAGGCCTACAACCCGCTGTTCATCTACGGGGAAACCGGCCTCGGCAAGACCCACCTCATGCATGCGATCGGCCACGCGGTGCTGCGCAACAACCCCGACGCCCGGGTCGCCTACCTCTCGACCGAGAAGTTCACCAACGAGTTCATCCAGGCGCTCCAGGAAAACAGCCTGACGCGCTTCCGCCAGCGCTACCGCCATGTGGACGTCCTCCTCATCGACGATGTCCAGTTCCTGGCGGGCAAGGAGCGCATCCAGGAGGAGTTCTTCCACACGTTCAACGATCTGTTCGAGTCCGGGAAGCAGATCGTCCTGTCCAGCGACCGGCGCGCCAGCGAGATCCAGAAGCTGGAGGCGCGGCTGGTCTCCCGCTTCGAATGGGGCCTGCCGGCGGACATCCAGGCGCCGGATTACGAGACCCGCGTGGCGATCCTGCGGTCCAAGGCGGCCAGCCTGAAGCAGGACATCCCCGAGGCCGTCGTCATCTTCATCGCTCAGAATATCACCCGGAACATCCGCCGGCTGGAGGGTGCCTTGATCCGCGTGGCGAGCCACGCCGCCTTGTTCAGCAAGCCGCTGGACATACCGACCGCGGAGCGCCTCCTCCACGACATGCTGATGGAGCAGGCTCGGACGATCCTCACGATCGAGACGATCCAAAAGAAGGTGGCCGAGCACTTCCAGATCCGGCCGAGCGACATGACGAGCAAGCGGCGCCCGAACAATATCGCGATCCCCCGCCAGGTGGCGATGTACCTCGCCCGAACCCTCACCAAGCACTCGCTCCAGGATATCGGAGACGCGTTCGGTGGGCGCGACCACGGGACCGTAATCCACGCCTGCAAGGCCGTCGACAACATGATGGAGCAGGACACCACGATGCGCGGCAGCGTGGGCTTCCTGAAGGCGCAGCTTGCGAAATAGCCCCCCGGGGCGGCCAAAGCCGATTCATTCCGGGCAACTCGGCCTCTGAGCGGCGCAGAAATGACGCCCGTGACCCTCGGGAGAACCCGTGCGCAGACGCATCCGTCCCGCGGGCCGGTCGTCCGGCGCGACCCGGCTCTGGACTCGCGGCCCGCGACCCCCTATTGTGGCCGGTCCTATGACTCTCACGCCCGAGCAGAAGCAAGCGGTCTCCACCTGGGTGGCCGCCGGGGACGGCCTCTCCGCGATCCAGAAGAAGCTGATGGACCAGTTCGAATTATCGCTGACGTACATGGACGTCCGTTTCCTGGTCGACGATCTGGGCCTCGCGCTCAAGGACGCCCCCCCCCGGACGGAAACCGACCTGAAGAAGGTCGCGGAAAAGTCGGGCGCGGAGCGCCCTCCGGAAAAGAAGGGATTTCTCGACAAGGCCAAGGAAAAGCTCGGGCTCGGCCGCGAAGTGGAGAGCGAGGGCGATGAGGATGAGGCCGCCGAAGAACCCTTCGGAGAGGAGCCGCTCGGCGGCGGCCGCGTCAGCGTCGCGCTCGACAAGGTCACCCTGATTCCGGGAGCCGTCGCGAGCGGCTCGGTCA
>JBOHXF010000470.1:0-4897 GCA_050737455.1 Opitutaceae bacterium
CGCGGCCGATGCCCGACTGGTTGGTGAAAAGAAAGAGGCGGTAGCCCAGGGCGCGCGCCCGGCTCAGCCCTTCGGTCGCGCCGGGGATGAGCTCCACGCCGGCCGGATCGGCCAGGTAAACCTTGTCCACGATCAGGGTCCCGTCCCGGTCGACGAACAATCCCTTGCCCGAAGCCTCACCCATCGGATTGGAGGCTCAGGAGCTCCTCGGGCGTGACCGTGGCGGTGCCCACCTTGCCGACAACCACCCCGGCTGCCGCGTTGGCGAAATGGGCCGCCTCCTCCAAATCGGCTCCGGAGGTGAGCGCGAGCGTGAGAGCCGCGATGACGGTGTCGCCGGCGCCGGAGACATCGTACACCTGGCGGGCCGCCGTCGGGATCTTCGAACCGGCCCTGCCCTCGCGCGAGATCACCATCCCGTCGGAGCCTAGCGTGACGACGAGGTTGTGCGGCCGGTGCCGGCGCCAGATGGCGCGGCAGACGGCGGCCAGATCAGGGGGTTCGCCCCCGCCGCGGAGCCCGGCCAGTTCCGCCGCCTCCTTCATGTTCGGAGTGATCAGGTCGAGCCCATGGAACTCGTTTCCGCTGGACGGCTTCGGATCCAGGGCGACGAACCGGCCATGCTTTCGGGCGAGTCGCGCCACCGTCCGGATGACGGCCGTGGAAACGACGCCCTTGGCATAGTCGGAGAGGATCACCCCGTCGCAGGCCGCGATCTTGTCCTCGAGCAGCCGCGCCCGGCTCCGATCCTCAAGGAGTTCGCGGTAGGCGCGGGGGGGGTCCTCGTGGTCGAGTCGGCAGAGCTGCTGGCCCCGCACGATGACCCGCGACTTGGTGATCGTGCGCACGGCGGGCAGCAGCAGCCGCTCGTCGAAAGCGATATGGTTTTCGCGGAGCCGATCGCACAGCGCGCGGCCGTTCGCGTCGGCGCCGATCGCCCCGACGATCTCGACCGCGGCCCCGAGCGCGGCGATGGCGTTGGCGACGTTGGCCGCGCCGCCCAGGCAGTCGGACTCCCGGGCTACTTGAACCACCGGGACCGGAGCCTCCGGGGAGATGCGATCGGCGTCGCCGTGGAAATAGTGGTCGAGCATCGCGTCCCCGACGACGAGGACGCGGCGGGCGGCGACAAGCCGCAGCAGGGCCGGCAGGCGTTTCATCGTCATCGGAGTTCCCATTCGTACGGGTAGCGGGACAGCAGCCGCGGCGCCCCGGGCGTGACCTGGACCACGTCCTCCACCCGGCAGCCGCCGAGGCCCGGATAGTAGAGCCCCGGCTCGACCGTGATCACGGCGCCGGGCTTCAGGCGATAGTCGTTCGTCGAGTTGACCCGTGGCGGCTCATGGATGTTCAGTCCCACGCCATGGCCCGTGCCATGGAAGAACCCGGCGGCTCCCCGGGCGGTGGCGCGCGTCCGGTAGCCCCGGGCCTGGAAATGATCGGAAATGCTTCGGTGGATGCTCCGCCCGTCGGCGCCGCCGCGCATGCCCGCGAGTCCGATCTTCTGGCCCTCCCGGACGACCTCGACGAGCGCCCGTTGCGCTTCGCTCGCGCGGCCCCGCAGGAACGTCCGCGTCATGTCCCCGTAATAGCCCGAGGCCGTGATCCGCGGGAAAACATCGACCACGATCAGTTCGCCCGGATGCAGAAGTCCGGTTCCGCTCTCGTGGGGATCGCAGGCCTGCTCGCCGCCCGCGGCGATCGTGTTGAGGGAAACCCCTCCGGCTGCGAGGCAGGCCGTTTCGATCGCCGCCTTCAGCATTTCGCTGGTGAGCGCTCGCCCGCGGTGGACCAGCCGGCCCCCCCGGATCCGGCTCGCCCGCAGGACGCTTTCGGCTGCGGCGATCCCGGCGGCGCTGCAGCGGTTGCCTTGCCGGATGGCCTCGGCCTCCGCACGGGTCTTGATCTCCCGCTGCGGGAAAAACGGGCCGTCCACCGGCTCCGCGCGGACGCCCAGCCGGCGCAGCCGGCGGTAAACGCCGGCTGGAAAGTCGCGCGGCACCGCGAATCGCCTCAGGCCGTAATGACGGGCGAGGAGCGCGATGATGTCGGCCGGCCCCGGCTGGCGGCGCGGATGCTCCCGCTGCGCCCGCTTGATCCAGCGCTCAAGGGGCAGGACAAGATCGAAATCCGACGCGCGCCGGATCCGGCCGAATTCCAGCGCGCTGACCACGGCGACTTTGCGGCCGCGGGCGGAAAAGGCGATAAACGGGTCGGGCACGCCGACCCGCCCGAAATACAGCATGTCGGCGCTGCGGTCGGTATCCGCGTAAAGCAGGGGAGGCGCGGCGGAGGGCATGCTTCAAGCCGGAACCATGCCGTTCGCCGGGTCAATCTTCCAAACGCCCGGGGCCGGGCGGAATGATGTCGCCGCCCGGGGCCGGATTTTGGCAGACTGGCCGGCCTCATGAGACGCGTACCCGGACCCTTCCTTCTCGTTGCCTTGGCTCTGGCCGGCGGCTGTCATCCGTCGACCCGGGCGTCGGTTCCCCCCGCGGCCGTCAAGACCGTCGCGCACCTGTTCGACATCCGGGTGGGCGGCCGGATCGTCCATATGCAGATCGCGCTTGCGCCGGAAGAGATGGAGCACGGGCTGATGTTCCGCCGTACACTGGCCGCGGACGAGGGCATGCTGTTCGTCTACGCCGTGCCGCAGCGAATGCGCTTCTGGATGCGCAACACCCCGGTGCCGCTGGACATCGGCTTTTTCGACCCGGACGGGGTGCTGCGGGAGATCTATCCCATGTATCCCTACGACGAGCGGACAGTCTCGTCCATCGGGCACGACCTCCGCTTCGCCCTCGAAATGAACCAGGGCTGGTACGAGAACAACGCCGTCCGTCCCGGCGCGAAAATCGACATCGGCGCCCTTGCCGCCGCCGTGCGCGCGCGGGGTTACGATCCCAAAGCCTACGGACTTTAGCCGGCGGCCCGCTCCTTGGGGATCTCGTTGGCCGTCTTCAGGACGAGCACGGGCGATTTCGTCTTCACCCATAGCTCGGCTTCCTTGAAGAGCTTCGCCGGCACATTTTCGATCGCCTCCCCGACGGTCCTTGCCGGATAGAGCCGTCCCTTGCGGCTGGCGTTGTAGTCGTAGGCGCCCCGGAAGATCCGCTCCTCGACCGTCGCCGGGCTTTCGTTCTCGGGAATCTGGAGGATCCAGCCCGCGAATTCATGCCGGGGCCAGCGGCCCTCGGGATCGCTGACCAGCATGACGAACTGCTTCTTCACGGCCGGCGGTTTGTCCTCTTCGCCCGGATCGGGCTGGGCGGCGAGATTGATCTCCTCGATGACGCGCCGGAGCATGGCCGGCTCGAGGCTCCGCTTCAGGATCTCGGCGACTTTGCTGATCTCGATTTTCGGCATGGCAAAAATGGGGGTGGGAAAGCTGACGTGCCGGCCGCCACCAGGTCAATGGTTTCAGGGCGACCCCTGCGGTATGACCAGGTCGAACGGAGGAAGCACCACGTGGATCTGACGGCCGAACTCGTCCACGCCATGGAAGCTGCCCAGGGCGCGGGCGTCGCAGCCCGTGACGTGGTAACTGTTGTACGAAAACTGCTCGCCCGGGGCGAGCCGGGGGCTCTCGCCCACGATCTTGTCGCCCTCGATGACGAGGCGGGTGCCGTCGCAGTGCTCCAAGAGCCATTTGCGGCCGAGCAGGGTGACCGTGCGCTCCGAGCCATTCACGATCGTGATGAAATAGACGAAGGCGTGGGGTTTGTCCGGCGGCAGGCTCGCGCCGCCGTGGTGGTAATACAGCTTGTCCAGGCGCGCGCTCAGGCCTTGCAGAGGGTGGGATTCGCCGGTCACTCCGACAACCAATGCGCTTTTGCCTCCGGGGAAAGCCGAAACGAACCCGCACCCGGAGTTTGACCGGTGCGCCCATTCCACGCTCTGCTTAGGGCATGGCAAAATTCGCCCTTCTTTCGGTCAGCGACAAACGAGGCATCGTCGAGTTCGCCGCGGCGCTTTGCCGCCGCGGCTACACGCTGCTTTCGACCGGCGGGACCGCCGCGCTCCTGTCCGAGCGCGGGCTGCCGGTCACGGAGGTCAGCCGGCACACCGGGTTCCCGGAGATCATGGAGGGGCGAGTGAAGACGCTGCATCCCAAGGTGCACGGCGGGCTCCTCTGCCGGCGCGACCGGCCCTCGCAGCTCGCCGAAGCGCAGGCCAACGGGATCGAGCTCATCGACCTGGTGGCGGTCAATCTGTACCCTTTCGAGCGGACGGTCGCCCGGGCGGACGTGAACCGGGAGGAGGCGATCGAGAATATCGACATCGGCGGCCCGTCGATGCTGCGCAGCGCGGCCAAAAATCACGAAAGCGTCACGGTGCTGTGCGATCCTGATGACTACCCGGCGGCGCTCGCCGCGCTGGACGGGCCGCCCGGGATCGCGGCCGCGCTCCGCCGCCGGCTCGCGCTCAAGGTGTTTCAGCGCACGTCGGCCTACGACGCGGCCATCGCCCGGTACCTAGAGAGCCAGGAGGCGGCGCCCGACCTCGATGCGCTTGGCGGCTTTCCGGCGGCGCTCACACTCTCTTGGAGCAAAGCCCAAAGCCTGCGCTACGGCGAGAATCCGCATCAGCGCGCCGCCCTCTATGGCACGTTTTCCGAGCATTTTCGCCAGCTTCAGGGCAAGGAGCTGAGTTACAACAATCTCCTGGACATCACGGCGTGCGCGCACCTGATCGGCGAGTTCGAGCGTCCGACGGTCGCCATCGTGAAGCACACGAACCCCTGCGGGGCGGCGAGCGCGGAGAACCTGGAGGAAGCCTGGTCGATGGCATACGCCACCGACCGCCAGGCCCCGTTCGGAGGCATCATCGTTGTCAACCGCACGCTGGAGGAGGCGCTTGCGCGGGAAATCGCCGAGATCTTCACGGAAGTCATCAT
>JBOHXF010000471.1:0-1568 GCA_050737455.1 Opitutaceae bacterium
CCGATGTAGCTCGTGACCTCATATCCATTCGTCAGCCGGACACGGCAGACCGTCCGCAGGGCGGAATTCGGCTTCTTCGGCGTCGTGGTATAGACGCGCGTGCAGACGCCCCGCTTCTGGGGCGAAACCCCAAGCGCGGGTACCTTTGTCTTCTCTGCCTTCGTCCGGCGAGGCTGCCGGATGAGCTGACCCGTGGTCGCCATTCTGTCTCCAAGATCCTGCGTTCGAGCGCACTGGACGCCCCCAAGTGGTCCGAGGCGCTGGTGCGGTGAGCGGCTGGAAGAAAGACCGGGCCGCCTGCTGCTCGCTCGGCGGCCCGATCGATATCTCGCTATTTCCGGCGCCGGCGCGAATCTGGCGCGGGCCGAGAAAGGCCGGCGATTCTAGGTAGGGGGGCGGGGAGTGTCAACCGTACGGGGTCCCGCCTGGCCTCAGGCTTTCCGGCCACCGCCCGGTTTGCGCTGAAGCGGCCCCTGCGCAGGTCGGGCTACCGCGCAGCTTGGGTGCCGTCCGGACTGCCCCGGCCCTGGCTCTTAGCCTGAGCTCTGCTGACGGGCGCCACAACATTGTTGTAGGCTTCCAACCGTTCGCGCTGAATCACGCCGTGCATCACGGCGGCTACGCGTGCGCCGTGCTCTGCTTCCTTCGAATCCTGCATCTCCGGGGAGAGAATTAAAAATGGGGTCCGCTTACCTGCCTGAGCCGGCCGCGGAGCGCAGCAAGCGCCCTCGGCTGCTGTCCCTCGCGTGGGCCAGCCTCTTCGTCACCGCCTCGGCCGCCTGTGCGGCAGCGCCAGTACGCCTGGCCTCGATCTCCCACCACCACCGTGTCCATCACCGTCATCACGCGGCCACGCAGCCACACTTGCGCTCCAGCGAGGCGCTGGTGCTCGATGCGACCCATCACAAGGTGCTCTTCGCCCGGCGCGCCGATGTGCAGGTTCCCGTCGCCTCCATTACCAAGCTGATGACCACACTGGTGGTCGCGGAGGCGCATCAGCCCCTCGATCAGCGGCTCGAGATCACCGCAGCCGACCGCTGCGCGTCCTCCCGGCTGGCGATCGGGACGCGGCTCACCCGGGCGCAGCTCTTTCACCTCGCGCTCATGTCCTCGGAGAATCGGGCCGCCCACGCGCTGTGCCGCAACTATCCCGGCGGCCTCACCGCCTGTATTCAGGCGATGAACGCCAAGGCCCGGGCGCTCGGCATGATGCACACGCACTTCGTCGAGCCGACCGGTCTTTCCAGCCAGGATGTCTCCACCCCGGATGACCTCGCCAAGCTGGTCATGGCGGCGGCGAACAACCCGGTGCTGCGCCGGTATACCACCAGCCGCGGCTATGTCATCCGCTCCGGACGACGGCTGGTCGCGTACCACAATACCGATTCTTTGGTCTCCCGCCGCTCCTGGCACATCATCGTGCAGAAGACGGGGTTCACCGACGCCGCGGGCCATTGCCTGGTGATCGAGGCGATGATCGATCACCGCACCGTCGTCATGGTGCTGCTCGACTCCTGGGGCAAGTACACTCGGGTGGCGGACGCCCGGCGGGTCCGGCAATGGACCGA
>JBOHXF010000472.1:0-1520 GCA_050737455.1 Opitutaceae bacterium
ACGGGGAAGTCCAGATGGCGCTTTCGCGGCGCAAGTTGCTCGCCTCTGCCGCAATGGCAGCGGGTAGTTTCGCGCTGCGCGACGACATTCGCGCCCAAGGTATTCCACCTATTCCAGGCTTCGGAACGCCCCGTGATGAACCCATCTTCGGCTTCGACTGCCGCTCATATCCCGGCCCCGACGCCATCATGGCATTGCGAGACAGACACCGCTTTCGCGTGTGCTGCCTCTATTTGGCGCATTGCCCGAACTACCCCGATGAGTCCTGGCTGACGCAGCGTGAGTTCTTGCGGCTACATGGATGGGGGTTCCTGCCGACCTACGTCGGGGCGCAGACGCAAGGACCATGTACGATGGAGATCAGTGACCCGGATGGCATGGGCCGGAGCCATGGAAACGAGGCGGCCGAGTTGATGAACCGCGCAGGTTTCCCAACAGGGGCGGTCGTGTACCTCGATATAGAAGACCCCAATCTTGAAAACGCTCAGTACTGGAAGTACGTGCGAGCTTGGATGAAGGCAATCCACGACCAACACTACTATCCTGGTGCTTATGGGTCTTATCTCGCGGTCGATTTGATGCGGGAACTGACGAGCGCCATATGGACCTTCGAGCTTTCCGAGAATGTGCGCGCAGTCGAGGCAGACCTGAAGGCTCTGAGCAGAGAGAATCCGCAGATCAAAGGAGAACAGACCAGCTGGGGCAGCAGCGTTTTGGAACAGCTCTTTAAGATGAAGAAGCTGGGGTACGACCGGAGCAAGTTCCCTCAAGGCAGGATCCGACGCGGCTGCATCGCCACGCAATACATACAACGCCAGAAGTTCCTGGACGTTGTAGTACCGAAAGGGGTGGATTTCGACTGTAGCTTCCTCAAGGCCTCGGACCCATCGGACCCGGCCAGCATTGCGCAAGCGCTTAACATCCCGCGCCTGATATGAGAGACGATTTTGTGTCCGTGCTCCCGGGTGCAGGTGCAAACGCCGCGCACGGGAATGGCGGTGTCCCGCCTGGCTCTGCACAGGAGGGTGATGTTTTGCTTGAGATTCGATCGCAGGACTACGTCAGCCGGGGACGGCCTTTTCGGATACGATCCAGGAGCGCCGGCAAGATCGAGAAACGGTGATGTCGATTCTTCCGCGTCGTGGCTTGCGTCTCGGGCGTGTCGCGGCGTTGCTTCTGTGTTTGCTGGCTTTGGCCGGGTGCAGCACGCAAGGCCTGCGGACAGGAGAAGAGCACTTCAATAAGTCATGCGGTGAGACGGTGCCGGATTCGGCGAATGGCGATCCGGCTACGGCCTTTGTCAAGGTGCGCGAGTGCATCAGGGTTGAGGCGGTGGATTTTCAAAACACGACGCTCGGCCAAGTCGATAACTCGGAGCTGCTTTCGTACGGGTATACGGGTTTGGCCGCGGGCGGGGCCGGCGCCCTCGCATTCGATTCTGCCAAGGCAGCCCTGAAGGGGCTCGGGCTTGCCGCCGGGACGGCGGCTGCTTTTGGCAGTGTCTGGTCGCCCTCGAGGAC
>JBOHXF010000473.1:0-2199 GCA_050737455.1 Opitutaceae bacterium
GTCTCAGGGGAATTGACGTACTTCGCCTCGTGCGCCGGGTCGTCGGCGGGCGTCAACACCGTCTGTCGGGCGGTGAAGGCCACGACGCGTCCCTGGTGGTCCCGGATCGGGATCATGAGCCGGCCCCGAAAGCGGGGGCGCAGCGCGCCGGCGGAGATAACCGCGCCGTCCCGGATGAAGAACAGGCCGCACTGACGGAGCGCGTCCTCCGAATACCGGCGCTTCCACAGGCGCGCCGCCAGGCCGCCGTCATCGGGCGGCGCCGCGCCGATCCTAAATTCCTCCGCGAGCGAAGGTTCGAAGCGTCGCTCCACGGTCCAATACCGGCGCATGGATTCGCCGGCGGGAAGATCCGCCCGAAACGCCTCGTGGTAGAACGCGCACGCCTGCTCGTGCAGATCGAAAAGCTCCTGGCGCAGGGAGCGGTCCTCCGCGGTCGGCCCGGAGCCTTCCTCGTATTCGATGGGGACGCCGAATCGCTGTCCGAGCGCTTCGACGGCCTCCGTGAAGGTGAGCTGTTCGGTCTCGCGGACGAAGCTGATGATGTCGCCCGACTTGCCGCAGCCGAAACATTTGTAGAAGCCGTCGTCCGGATTCACGTGGAACGAGGGCGTCTTCTCCTGGTGGAAGGGGCAGAGGCCTTTCAGCCGGCTGCCGGCCTTGCGCAGCGTGACCGTCCGGCCGACGACGTCGGCAAGATTCACCCGGAGCTTGAGGTCCCGGAGGCAGGACGGCTTGATGACTGGCATGGAACCTTGGGGAGGCTGGCGGCGTCCTCTCTGGCTTCGAGGAGAACTTCTACGTACGTTTGCCGATTCAAAATGCACTTTCAACCCACCCCGGGGCCTGTCAAGTTCGCCCGCTTGACCCGAAAATTTCATCATCGCCTTTTCAGCGTAGTGGCCGGGGCCGCGGTCCTGGCGCTCGTCCGGTGCCCGGTGCGGGCGCAGGAGCCGTCCGCGAACGCGGAAATCAACAGCGGGATCACGGTGCAGCGCGCGCCCAAGGACCCGGTCTGGGAAGCGCATCTGGACACCTTCAGCGAGGCCAACTACGACCGTGCCGTGGAGGCGCTGATCTCCGCATACGAGGTCGCGAATCACCGGCTCCTGCGGCCCGGGGCGAAGGGGCGCGTGGGGCTCAAGGTTTACACCGATTCCGGCGAGGGGCTCGCCACGCCGATCCCGCTGGTCCGGGCGGTGATCAAGGCGCTGCGCCGGCGCGGGTTTGCGAACAAGAACATCTTCATCGTCGGGCTCAATCAACTGCGCCTGCGCATGACGGGATACCTTCCCTCGCTCGTGACGGGCAAGAGCCCCTTCGACGGCAATCCGATTTACGTGCTTGAGTCGGGGCGGTACTACAACCCGATCTGGTATTACGACAGTCCGCTGCCGCAGCGTTTCGATCCGGTGTTCGCCCAGGAGCAGACGCGCAACTACAACAGCAACACCACCGTCGCAGAGGATCGCAAGAGCTTCCTCGCGACCCCGCTTTTTCTCGACGCCGACTTCTGGATCAATCTGCCCGTTTACACCGACCATCCGACGCTCGGGGTGAACGGAGCCCTCGTGAACGCGACCCTCTGGAATGCGTCGAACACGGCCCGGTTTTTCCGGTCGAGCACCAACGCGCCGGCCGCGGTGGCCGAGATGAGCGCCATCCCGGAATTGCGGGAGACCTGGATCTTCACGATCGCAAGCCTCGAAATCTACCAGTACATCGGCGGCCCGTTCTTCAATTCCCTGTACACCGCGTCCGAGCCGTACGTCTGGCTCAGCAGCGATCCGGTGATGATGGACGCCTTGATGCGCCAGCGGATGGACCGCTGGAGGCGGCGCGACGGATTTCAGCCGATCTCCGACGAGATCCGCACCCTGGAATTCGCCGAAACGCTCGGCGTCGGTTCGACCCGCACGCAAGACGCGATCATCATTCCGGTGAGGGATTGATTCCCATGCATCGCGAAGTCGGACCGATCTTTGCCCTTTTTGCCTGCGGGCGGGTTAAGACTTGTCTCGGATGGCCTTCCGCCGCCAAGTTGGAACCCGCCCTCCTCCGATGAACTCCGCCGCCGCGTACCTGCCGTTCCTCATCCAGGCCGTCCTGGCCGCGCTGATCACGATCGGCATCATCGCAGCGAGCACGTTCCTCGGGCAGCGGGGGCGCCACTCGAAGATCAGCGACACGGCCTACGAA
>JBOHXF010000474.1:0-19767 GCA_050737455.1 Opitutaceae bacterium
TGGCGCTGCTGGACAGCCCCGACGCGCTGCTCGTCCTGAACGGCTACAAGGACGTCGAGTACATTGAGACGGCGCTGCTGTCCCAGAAGCTCGGCCGCTATCCGATCGTCGTGATCGACCGCTACCGCGAGCTGGAGGTGCTACTCCAGGTGACGCGACGGCTCGGCATCCGACCCCACATCGGCGTGCGCGCCAAGCTGACGACCAAGGGGGCGGGCAAGTGGATGGAATCCACGGGCGACCGCTCCAAGTTCGGGCTCACCGCGACCGAGATGGTGATGCTCGTGGACAAGCTGCGCGATGAGAAGATGCTCGACTGCCTCGAGCTCGTGCACTTTCACATCGGCTCGCAGGTGCCGAACATCATCACGATCAAGAACGCGGTGATCGAGGCCACCCGCTTTTACTGCCAGCTCCACCGGATGGGCTTTCCGATGGGCTATCTGGACGTGGGCGGCGGGCTCGGCGTCGACTACGACGGGTCCCGCACGAATTTCGAGAGCTCGATGAACTACTCCCTGGAGGAGTACGCCCGGGACGTGGTGTTCAACATCCGGGAGATCTGCAACAGCGCGGAGGTGCCCGTGCCCGACATCGTGAGCGAGTCCGGGCGCGCGGTCGTGGCGCCCCATTCGATGCTGGTGGTCGAGGTCTTCGAGCGGATCAACAAGCGCGAATCCCTCGCCCAGCAGCACCAGCCGAAGGAGAAGCACAAGATCGTGACCGATCTGGAGGAGATGCTGAAGAACAAGACCAAGCTCGGCCGGCTCGAGCGTTTCCACGACGCCGTGCAGAAAAAGGAGGAGGCGTTCTCGCTCTTCAACCTGGGGTACCTCGACTTGGAAAACCGAGCCGCCGCCGAATCGCTGTTCTGGCAGATTTGCGAACGGATCGCGAAGGAGGGGCGGAACGCCGGCTACCAGCCCGAGGAGCTGCACGACCTCTCGACCCTCCTCGCCGACCAGTATGTCTGCAATTTCTCGGTCTTCCAGTCGCTTCTGGACCATTGGGCGCTCAAGCAGCTTTTCCCGATCGCCCCCATCCACCGCCTGGCCGAGCGGCCGACCGTGAACGCGATCCTGGTGGACATCACCTGCGATTCCGACGGGAAGATCGGCAGCTTCATCGACCTGCAGGACGTGAAGGACACGATCCTCCTCCATCCTCTGAACGGGAAACCGTACTACCTCGGCATCTTCCTCACCGGCGCCTACCAGGACATCATGGGCGACCTGCACAATCTGTTCGGCCGGGTGAACGAGGTTCATGTCTTCCTTGAGGACGACGAGCCGAACGGCTTTTACGTCGAGGAGTCCCTGAGCGGCAGCCGGATCGCCGACGTGATCGAGGGCGTCCAGTACCAGCAGGAGGAGCTCTGCCGCAAGATGAAGACCCAGATCGACGCGGCGACGCGGAAGGACCAGGTGAAGCCCCGCGAAGGCGTCCGGCTCCTGGAGTTGTACGAAAGCCAGATGCTCAACAAGACCTATCTGAACATCGAACACGCCACGGGCCGAAAGCGGCGGAAAGCCGAATGAAAGCGATCGACACCGCCTTCACCTGCTATGCCGTCAGCAGCCTCAAAAAGGGCCGGCCCTTCTACTAAGGGGTGCTCGGCCTCGTGCCCGCCCAGACCCACGTCGACGAGACCTCGGACAGGGGAATGGTCGAATACGCCATCGGCCCGTCCAGGTTGGCGATCGGATGCGGAGCGCCGATGTTCAAGCCGGGCGGAGGCACCAACGTCGTTTCCGCCGTCGAAGTGGAGGATTTCGGCCCGGTGATCGCGCGCCTAAGGGAGCGCGGCGTGAGGTTCACGATGGATCCGAACGAAATCCCGGTCTGCTTCATGGCGCTGATCGCCGATCTCGACGGAAATCCGTTGATGATTCACCGGCGCAAGCACGGCTGACCCGTCAGCGCCACTCGTGGCGGGGATAGCGCCGCGACAACTCGGGCTTCAGCCTGGGGTAGATGTCGCGCCAGAAGGCCGTGAGGTCGTCCGTCACCTGGATCGGCCGCTGATTGGGCGCCAGGACCTCGATCTTCACCGCCACCCGGCCCCGGCCCAGCGTGAACCTCCCCTCGATTCCGTAGAGCTCCTGAATGCGCGCGCTGAGAACAGGCGGGCCGTCCTTGACGTACGTGAGCCGGGAGCGGCGGCCGTTGGCCATGGCGAGCCGCTCGGGCAGAACCTCGTCCAGCGCGGCGAGCTGCTCGGGCGTGAGCCAATCCCGGAGGAAAGGCATCACCTCCTTTGTCCTCACGGCGCGCGCGCCGGTTTCCCCGTAACAGACCTGCTCGATCAAGGTGGCGCGGTCCGCCTCGCCGAGCGGGTTGACTTCGTACTCCGGGAACCATTCCGCGAGGCGGTTGACCCGCACGATCCACTGTTCCACCGCCTCGTCCCAGGCGTCGATCCTGATCCGGCCGGCCAAAACCTCCCGCGTCAGCAGCGCCGCCGCCTCGTTGAGCGGCACGCTCTCGCCGTCCGACCTGGCCTCCAGCACCAGGTCCCGGAACCGCCTCTCCCGCCGCGTCACGACGCGCTTCGCCTGCTCGTCGTAGACCACCCCGCGCGCCTCGAAGTACTCGCCGGGGAAAAGCTCCTTGAGCCAGACCTCCTCGACCGCGGAAGCCAGCCCCAGAAGGACGCTGGCCTCGCCGCCCCGGCCGCCCACCTCGGTGATTTCCGCGGCGACGAAAAGCGGCGCCTTCTGCACGGCGCTTTCGCGGGCGAGCACGCCCTTGCGGCCATGCACCAGTTCGCAACGGAGGGTGCCGGCGTCCAGCCGACGAGCGAGTTGGTCGGAAAATCCGGCGAGGACGCACTTGCGCAGCTCGGCGCCGTCCGCCCGCCGGTCCGAGACGTCGAGCTTTTCCTCGCGCGCGATCTCCACGAACTGCTCGAACAGCGGCCCCACCTGCCGGGCCGCCTGGGCGTGGATGCCCAGGCGCCGGCAGGCATCGAGCGCGTACTGGTTCCGATCGGCGAAGCGCCAGGCGCGCATGAGCAGGAAGAAGTCGCTTTCGAGCTCCTCGCCCAGCATGTCTTCGCGCGCCTGTCCGACTTCCCGGGGGCCGCCCCGCAGCAGGAAACTCCGGCCCTGCGTCAGCGCCGCCATGAGCGCGACGGCCCGGACGCAGCCGCGCTCCTGCGCCGCGAGAAACATCCTCGCGTACCGCGGATGGACCGGGAAGCGCAGCATGCGCCGGCCGACTTCGGTGATCTCCGCGATGCCGCCCTGCGCGGAGTCGGGGCGGGCGATCGCGCCCAAATCCTCCAGGAGGGCCTCGGCGCGGGCCAGCGCCTTCGCGTCGGGCGCCTCCAGCCAGGGGAAATCGGCGACGTTCGCGATGCCGCTCGCCTTCAGGGTCAGCACCGCCTCCGCGAGGTCCATCCGTTTGACCTCGGGCAGCTCCTGCGCGGGGCGGCGCTCGTGCTCGCGTTCGGTCCAGAGCCGGACGCACACGCCGGGCGCCGTCCGGCCGGCGCGCCCCGCGCGCTGGTCGGCGCTCGCCGCGGAAATCTTCTCGACCAGCAGCGTGTCGATGCCCCGATGCGGATCGAAGCGCGCGATTCGCGCGAGCCCGCTGTCGACGACCGCCGTCACGCCCTCGATCGTGAGCGAGGTCTCGGCGACGTTCGTCGAGACGATGATCTTCCGCGCGTCGTACCGCGCCACCGCCCGGTCCTGGGCGTCCGCGGGCAGCTCCCCGTGGAGGGGAAAGACCACAAAGCCCCGCAGCGCCCGGCTTCCCTCGAGCTCCCGCACCGTGCGCAAGATCTCGTAGGCCCCCGGCAGGAAAACAAGCAGGTCTCCGGAGGTCTCGCCGGCGACGCGCTCGCACGCGCGCGCGGCGATCTCCCACACCGCCTCCCGCTCGAAATCGGCGGGTTTGGCGAGATACTCCACCCGCACGGGGAAGCTCCGGCCTTCCGATCGGAGAACGGCGCAGGGGGCCAGATATTCGCCGAGCCGTCCGGTCTCCAAGGTTGCCGACATGACGACGATCTTCAGATCGGGCCGCGTCGTCCGCTGGATCTGCCGGGCCCGGGCGAGCGAAATGTCGCCGTACAGGTGCCGCTCGTGGAACTCGTCGAACACGACCGCGGCGATCCCGCGCAGCGCCGGATCGAAGGACATCTGCCGAAGCAGAATGCCTTCGGTTACGAACCGGATCCGCGTTCGGTCGCTTACCCGCGACTCCAGCCGAATCTGGTAGCCGACGGTGTCGCCGAGCGGCGTCCCGACCTCCTCGGCCACCCGCCGGGCGAGCAGCCGCGCCGCGATCCTTCTTGGCTGGAGGACGACCGCCTGACCCGATTCGCCCAGCAGCCCATGGCGCAGGAGAATCTGCGGAACCTGAGTCGACTTTCCGGACCCGGTCGGCGCCCGGACGATCAGGCGTCCGCCCTCGCGGAGGCCGGCGACCGCCGCCGCTTCCAATTCGTAGATCGGCAAATCCCGCGGCGACATGCGATCACCTGGGCAAACCCGGCGGCGAAGCGCAAGCTCCACGGCGCCGGCGCGGAGCGCCCGTACCAAACCGCCCGGGTCCGGGGCGGCGGCGGAGCGGTGAACAACGTGTGCATGACCTTGCTCGCAACTTGTTCACCGCCGTTGCGGGTGAATAAGTTGAGCACAAGGATTTCTTCCCCTTTCGCGGAGCCTCCTCCACCTTCGCCCCGTTCCTTGATAGAACAGTCGCAGCGCGGCCGGGCTGAAATGCCCGAACGAAAGCGCGGCTGGGATAATCCCGGGCAACCGGGGAAAGGAAGGGGGAAGCTGGTTCCGCCTTCTCCTCCACGCGGGCAACCGCGCGGCAGGCAGATATCACCAGCTCCTCTGGCCGGTGTCACGACCGGCCGGCGACGTGTCGCAGGAGCTGAGCGGCGAGCCCCGAGCAGAAACCGCGGGCCCGCCGAGTCAGGCGCGATGGGGAGTTTCGACCCACGCGACGACGCAGTTACCCAGAGGGTTACGGCTGCTACTGCGCAGACCAGAACGCAGTCGCGTTTCCCGGCGGGACCACCCCGCCAAAAGGCCCGGCAAGGCAACGAGCCGGGCGCGCAACGGAAATGCGGCGGCGGGGAGCGACCGGACCTGGCAAAGTCCGCAAACCTCCTCAATTGGGCGGCCTGAAAACAGGTCGCCCAACTGCAAGGCGAATGCAGCCTGAGAGTTAAGAGGTCAGACCCGTACCGCGGGGCCAACGGCCGGCCAAAAGCCGGCGCCGTCCCCGCGGCCACGATGCCGACGCGACCCCGTTCACATGCAGGCGTGTCTGCACCTCGTCCGGCGCGCCTTTTCCGGCAGGAAAAGGCCGAACCGGGCGAAGAGGCCTCACTCAACAGACTCCAACCGGCAACGGTAGGAGCGATCCCGCCATGAGATCGAAATCTTCGCATGCCGCGAAGAGTGGCGTCGGGGAGCACACGGCCCGCGAAAGCGAGTGCGCCCAATGTGTGCGATGGGAAAGAGCGCGTGGCGAGCGCCCACCCCCAAAATTTGGCCCCGCGACCTTCGGGTCGCGGGGCTGAATTATTTACCGGCCGGACGCGGGCCGCGATCGGAACGCGCCCCCAGCCTCGGGATGGGTCCTCGGAGGGCTTGCATCCCGCCGACCCTCCGTTCACGTTGGTCCCCTTTTCCCATTTCAGAGGCCCAAGTGAACCAGAACATCCGCAATATCGCCATCATCGCCCACGTCGACCACGGGAAGACCACGCTCGTCGACAAGCTGCTCAAAGAGGGCGGCGCATTCCGGGCCAACCAGCATGTGGAGGAGCGCGCAATGGACTCCATGGACCTGGAGCGCGAAAAGGGCATCACCATCAAAGCCAAGAACACGGCGGTTCACTGGCACGACAAGACGATCAACATCGTCGACACCCCGGGACATGCGGATTTCGGCGGCGAGGTCGAGCGGGCGCTGCGGATGGTGGACGGCGTGCTCCTCCTGGTCGACGCCTACGACGGCCCCCAGGCGCAAACCCGTTTCGTCCTGCGCAAGGCCCTGCAGCACGGCCTCAAGGTCATCATCGTCATCAACAAGATCGACCGGGAAAACGCCGATCCGAAGAAAATGTACGATCAGGTCCTGGAGCTTCTCCTGGAACTGAACGCCTCCGAGGAGCAGTTCGACGCGCCCGTCGTCTACGGTTCGGGCCGGGAAGGCTACATGGTCCGCCACCTGGAGGACCCCCGCAAGGATCTGGCGCCGCTGTTCGAGGCCATTCTCGCAAACGTGCCCCCGCCCTTCTCGAAGCCCGACGAGCCCTTCCACATGCTTGTCTCGAACATCGATTGGAGCGACTACGTGGGCCGGATCGCCGTGGGCAAGATCCTGGGCGGCACGGTTTCGGTGGGCTCCCCCGTGTGGGTCGTCCGCCACGGCGACGCCAAGAAGGTCCGCTGCAAGATCACGAAGGTGTTCGAATACTCGGGCCTCGGCACGAACGAGACCCCCCTTGGCGAGGCGGGCAACATCGTGGGCCTGTCCGGCTTCGAGGACATCGACATCGGCGACACCCTTGCAGCGAACGACGACGCGCAGCCCCTGCCCTTCACCGAGATCGATCCGCCGACCCTGGAGATGCAGTTCTGCGTGAACGACGGCCCGCTGCTGGGGCGGGAAGGCAAGCTCGTCACCTCCCGCCAACTCCGGGACAGGCTCTTCCGGGAGGTGAAGACCAACGTCTCGATCAAGGTCGAGGACACGGACAAGGCGGGCGTCTTCAACGTGAAGGCCCGCGGGGCGATGCAGATCGCCGTTCTCGTGGAGACCATGCGGCGCGAGGGCTTCGAACTGCTTGTGTCCCGACCGACCGTCATCACCCGCACCGAGAACGGTCATCTGCTCGAGCCGTTCGAAAGCCTCTGGCTGGAAGTTCCCGACGAATGCGTCGGGGCGATCATGCAAAATCTGGCCAATCGGAAAGGCCAGATCACCCATCTGGAGAAGCACGCCCACTCGACGATGATCGAGGCCACGATCACCACGCGAGGCCTGATCGGCCTCGAAATCGACGTCGTGAACGCGACGAGCGGCCGCGGCGTCGTGAGCCACCTGTTCAAGGAATACGGTCCATGGGCGGGCGAAGTGCTCACCCGCCTCACGGGCACCCTCGTCGCGACCGACGCGGGCACGACGACCGCCTACGCCCTGGAGGGCGCCCAGGAGCGCGGGCCTCTATTCGTGGGCCCGGGCGAGGACATCTACGAAGGGATGGTCGTCGGCGAGAATCCGCGCAACGAGGATATCCCGGTCAACGTCGTGCGGGCCAAGCAGCTCACCAACTTCCGGTCCCAGGGCGAAGGCAAGGGCATCCAGCTCACGCCCGCGCGCCGGCTCTCGCTCGAACGGGCGATCGAATACATCGCCTCGGACGAATTCGTGGAGGCGACGCCCAAATCGCTCCGCCTCCGCAAGCGCGTCCTCTCGGAGATCGATCGGCGCAAGCTCGCTCGCAGCGAACGCAAGGGATAGCCCGGTTTCCATCGCGCCGGCGCCGCCTTTTGCTCCCGCTTTCTCCTGAAAACACCCTTCGGGGCGGCAGCCGGTTCCCCTCGCCGGCGGCGGGCCCTTAGCCCTGTGTCAACCGGCCATAGGCCCCCGCGTCGAGCAGCAAGGCGACGTCCGCGGCCGGCACGTCCGTCAGCCGGACCACCCATCCCTCCCGGTAGGGATCCCGGTTGACGGTCTCGGGCGTCCGATCGAGCGCCGCATTCACCGCGGCTACCGTGCCGGGTACGGGAGCGTACAGATCGGACGCCGCCTTGACGGATTCGACGACGCCGAACACCTCGCCGCTCTTCAGCGTGGCCCCGATCTTCGGCAATTGGACAAACGTGATGTCGCCGAGCGAGCCCTGGGCGTAATCGGTGAGGCCGACGACCACTGAACCGTCGGGTTCGACTCTGACCCATTCGTGGGATTTGGCATATCGCAGGTCCGGGGGGATTTGGCTCATAGTGAGGAAACGGACGGCTTGGCCGGGAAATTTCAGGATGACGACCAGCAGGCCTTCCCCGCGGCGGCTTCGCTCGCGGTTTGACCGTATACCATGGAAATGCCCAAGCTAGGCTTTCTTGAGTTCGACAAACGGGGGTTTGACGAGGTGCAAAGCTAGCCGCGCACCGCGGATGTCAACCGCCAAAGGGCCGCCCGACGCGGCGGCGCCGACCAGGGCCGAGCCTATGGCCTCGTTGAGCATGGGGCTGAGCGTTCCGGAAAGCACCCGCCCCACGGGGGCGCCGCCGGCATCCTCAACCGGCGTCCCGGTCCGCGCGATCCGCCGGTCGCCCGTCCGAAAGAAGACCACCCGATGCCGGGGGCCCGCGGCCTTCTCCGCGCGAAGGGCCTCCTTCCCGATGAAATCCGAAGTCTTGTCCAGCTTCACCGTCCAGCCGAGGCCCGCCGCGATCGGCGAAATCTCTTCGCCGATTTCGTGCCCGCACAGGGGATAGCCGGCCTCCAGCCGCAGGCTGTCCCGCGCTCCGAGGCCGCAGAGTTCGAGGCCGGCCGGGGCGCCCGCGTCGAGGAGCGCCCCCGCCAGCGCCGTGGCGTCGCCCGGCGCGTGATACAGTTCGAACCCATCTTCGCCGGTATAACCCGTCCGACTGACGAGACAGGGGATGCCCGCCACCGAGCCCGCCACGAAATGGTACGATTTCACAGGCCCCAGTTCGGTGCCCGTGAGCGGCTGGAGGATCTCCGCGGCCCGAGGTCCCTGGAGCGCAAGGAGCGCGTAATCGGCCGAGCGGTCGTCCACCTGAACTCGCAGGCCCGCCGCGTGCTCGCGGATCCAGGCCAGATCCCTTTCGATATTGGCCGCGTTGACGCATAGCAGGTATTCGCCCGCCCTCCGCATAAGAACCAAAAGATCGTCGACCACGCCGCCCGACGGGGCGCACATCGGCGAATAGAGCACCCGGCCGGGAAACAGCCGGGACACCTCGTTGGTGACGAGCCGGTCAAGCAAAGTGCCCGCATCCGGACCCCGCACGTCGAATTCGCCCATGTGGCTCACGTCGAACAGGCCGGCGGCGGTCCGCACCGCCCGATGCTCGTCGAGGATGCTGCGATACTGCACGGGCATCTCCCACCCCGCGAAATCGACCAGCCGCGCTCCGTGCGCCGCGTGGAAGTCGCGCAGCGGCGTGCGCTTGAGTTCGCTCATGCCGCAAAATTAGTTGCGGTCGCCGCCGGTGCCGCAAGGCTTGAATTGGCCTTCCCCGCAGCCGTTCCGCATGACTTGGCTAATCGCCGTAATCGTCGCCACCTTGGGCGTCTCCTTTTTCTGCTCGTTGTTCGAGGCGGTGGTCCTCAGCACGACGGTGGCCGAGATGGAGGGCTTGAAACGGACCCGGCCCCGGGCGGGACGGCTGCTCGAGACCATGCGAACCGAAATCGACGAGACCATGTCGGCCATCCTCTCGCTCAACACCCTCGCCAACGGCGTGGGCTCGCTGATCGTGGGCGCCCTGGCGCTGAGGACCTTCGGGCTCGCCCGGATGACGGCCGTCACCCTCGTCTTCGCGGTGCTTCTCTTCCTCCTGTCGGAGATTCTGCCCAAGAATCTCGCCGTAACCTACCGCCGGGTTCTCCAGCCGGTCATCGTGTATCCCCTGTGGGGGCTCCGCCGGGCCTTCCGGCCGCTCACATGGCTCTGCAACCTGCTCGTCCGTATGGTGATCGGAAAGCCGGCGCCGCCCACCGGTTCGGACGAGGAGATCATCCTGCTCGCGGAGCGGGGCGCCCAGGAAGGCACGCTCACCCGCAGCGAATCCAACATCATCGCGAACACGCTCTCGCTCGATAATATCCGGGTCAACGCGATCATGACGCCGCGAACGGTGATCATGGGCCTCTTGCGGGGGGCCACCGTGGCGTCCGTGCTCAACGAACATGCGAACCTGCCTTTCGGTCGAATCCCGGTCTTCGGTCGCAACGTGGACGACGTCGTCGGCGTCGTCCGCCGGCGCGACCTCCTGGCCGCAAAGGCGGGCGGCCGCGATTCGGTCCGCATCGAACAGCTCATGCACGAAGCGCACTTCGTCCCGGAAACCGCGACCGTCGCGAACGCCCTCCAGATATTCCTGCGGGCGCACCGGAAGCTCCTGATAGCCACCGACGAGTTCGGAGCGACCGCCGGGATCGTCACCATGGAGGACGTGATCGAGCACCTCCTCGGCCGGGAGATATTCGAAAACGACGACTTCGCTGTCGACATGCGGGAATTCGCGCGGATGCGCCAGGCGCAAGCGCTCAAGGCGGGGCGCCAGCGCCGGGGCGAGACCGCCACGGGCCGCCCGGGGACCAAATCCTGATCCGCCATGCCGCTCGCCTATTGGGTCGACAGGCTCAGCCCGTTCCTGGGCCCGCATTGGGGCAATATCGGCATCCGGTACTACGGCCTTGGCTATCTCATCGGATTCGCCGCCGCTTGGGTCCTTCTCCGGGCGTACGCGCGCGCCGGCCGGGCGCGGATCCCGGAGCAGCGGATCGGGGACCTCATCGTCGCCTGCGTCATCGGCACCCTCCTCGGCGGACGCCTCGGCTACTTTCTCCTGTACCAGCCCGGCACCCTGTTCCACCAGCCCCTCGCCTTCTTCGAGGTCTGGCAGGGCGGGATGGCGAGCCACGGCGGGATGATCGGCGTCGCCATCGCTCTCGCGTGGTTCGCCCGCAAGGAGAAGGCCCCTTTCCTGCACGTGGGCGACCTCGTCGTGTCAGCCGCCCCGATCGGCATCTTCGTCGTCCGGATCGCCAACTTCATCAACGGGGAGTTGTGGGGCAAGATCAGCACCGTTCCCTGGGCGATGATCTTCCCCCGCAGCGCCCCCCCGGGCACCCCGCTGGACCAGATCCCTCCGCGCCATCCCTCGCAGCTCTATGAGGCCGGCTTGGAAGGCCTGCTGCTCCTTGCGCTGATGCAGTGGCGCTTCTGGAAGAGCCCCATCGTCCGGACCCAGCCGGGGCGGCTGTCCGGAGAGTTCCTCCTCGCATACGCCATCGTCCGAATCTTCGGCGAGCGCTTCAGGGAACCCGACGTGGGCATTTCGCTGATCCTCGGGATGAGCCGCGGGACGTTCTATTCCCTTTTTCTGATCGTCGCCGGAATCGGGATGATCCTGTGGGCTCGCCGTCACCGCCGGACCGCGTCCGGCGGGTGAGCGGCTGCCGTCCTTTTCAGGCCGGCGCGCCAGGGCGCTCGTCGAACCAGGCGGTCCCGGGCACGCGATGGCGCCGGCCTGCCGTTTCATCGAGTTCGACGCCAAAGCCCGGGCGATCCGGCGGCCGGACCCAGCCCGGACGGAACCAGTCCGCCGTTCCGCCTTGCGCCAGTTCGTGGAAGAAAGGGACGTCGTGGGCATGGAATTCGCAGACCGTGAAATTGGGCACGGTGAGCGAGAGATGCGCGCTGGCGAGCAAGGCGAGGGGGCTTCCGATCATATGCGGCGCGAACGGCTTGTTCGCGGTGGCGCAAAGATCGGCGATCTTCCTGCCCTCCGCCAGCCCCCCCGCCTTCTGGAGGTCGGGAGTGATCACGTCGCACAGGTCGCCGGCGATCAGGGGCCAGAAGCCTTCCCGCAGTTGCAGGTTTTCCCCGGTCCCGATCGGGGTCGAGGTATGGGCGCGCAGATAGGCGAGCGAACGGGTGTCGTGCGGGGGCACCGGATCCTCGAGCCACAGGAGCCGCAGGGGCTCCAGCTCCTTGGCGACCTGAAGGATCTCGTTCGGCCGGTAACGCCAATGCGCATCGAAGGCGAGGTCGACGTCCGGACCGACCGCCCGCCGGATGGAGCATGCGAGGCCGATCATCCAGTCGATGTCGGCGGCCTTCAGCGTGTGGCCGGAGGCCGAGTCGAATCGCGAGCCGGGAAGGTCCAGGTCGAACTTCAGCGCCGTGTAGCCGAGCTTCGCCATGGCCGCCGCCCGCTCGGCCGAGCCGGAGACGATCTCCTCCCGGCTCAGCTCCTTTTCGGGCCCGTTCCGCCGCCAGCGGGGTTCCGCGGGCTGCAGCAGCGGCGAGAGGCATTCGAGGGCGCCCGCCGCGTGGCAGTCCAGATAGATCCGGACCTCGTCGCGAAACTTGCCGCCGAGCAGCTGCCAGACCGGCAACCCGAGGTGCTTGCCCTTCAGGTCCCAGAGGGCCGCCTCGATTCCGGTGATCGCGTTCCAGACGATGCCGCCCAGCGAACCGGCCCCAGACGCGGCCCACCTCATCCGCTCGACCAGGCGCTCGATGTCCAGGGACTCCTCCCCCGCCAAAACGCCCGAGAATTCCGCGACGATGCCGGCCAGGCCGGGAGCGAAAAAGCATTCGCCGGTGCCATACAGTCCGCCGGAGGCGTCGCTGTACACTCGGACGAAGGTCCATTCGAAGTTTGCTTGGACGACGGCGGTGGAGATCTTCCTTATCTTTGGCATGGCCGAAAAACAATGCGCACGAAAGTCAGAGTCCGGCGACCGCCCCCTCGGCCGGGTTCGCGCCAAACGCCTTCCCATGCTTAAAGTCTACACCTATGCCAAATGCAGCACCTGCCGCAAGGCGACGAACTGGCTGAAGGCCGCCCGCATCGCCTTCGAGGAGCTGCCGATCCGCGAGGCGCCGCCTCCGCCGGACGAGCTCCGCACGATGCTCGCCGCCCACCGCGGCGAAATGAAGCGGATCCTCAACACCTCCAGCCAGGACTACCGCGACCTGAAGCTCCCGGAGAAACTCCCCACGCTCGGCGACGACCAGGTCTTTGCGCTCCTCGGCCGGAACGGCAACCTGGTGAAACGGCCGTTCGCTCTCGGTCTCGGAGTCGCCCTGGTCGGTTTCGACGAGGCCCGCTGGGCGGAGGCGTTCGCCCGGCGGCGCTGAGCCCCGCGCGAGCGCGCCGCCGGCCCGCTCAAAGGATCCCGAATTTTTCGAAGGCTTCACGGGCGCCCATGCCGGCTTCGATCGCCTTGCGGACCGTCTTCTCCCCGCGCGCCTTCTCGAGCGCGCGGACAAAGATCTCCGCTTCCGCCGCGCGGGGCACGAGGCAGACCCCGTCGCGGTCTCCGACCACGATGTCGCCCGGGCGGACCCGGACCCCCCCGATCTCCAGTTCGATCCGAAAATCCAGCACCTTCCCGCGGGGCCCCTGGTCCTGGGCGTAGCAGCCGCGCGAGAACGTCGGGAAATTGAGCTCGAGTATCCCGCGCGTGTCCCGCGAATAGCCGTCCAGCACGGCGCCCGCGGCCCCGAGCTTCGCGGCCCGCGCGCTCATCAGTTCGCCCCAGAGGGCGTACGACGGCGACGAACCGGTGCAAAGGTAAATCTCGTTGCGCTTCAGGTCGTCAAGGGCTTCCAGCATGAGGCCGAACGGTTTCGCCATCGCCGGATTGGCGCTTCCCGGCGGGGAAGAGCCGAACACGTCCGCGGACAGGACGGTCATCGCCCGGCCGATGAGCGTCAGATCGGAGCGCAGCGGCTGGATCTGCGGCGGAAGGAACTGGCGCTGGAAGCCCAGTTGGTCCATCACGTCCCCGATCACCGCGCTGAAGAGTTCGCGGCGGGTCAGGGCAAAGAGTTCGTCGTCGCTCGTCCAAAGGTTCGCGGGCATGGCTGGGAAAAAGGGGACCGGATGGGCTTCAAACGTAGAAATTGGCCCGGGCGTCGAGGGTGCGGATTCCGGGATGCCGCTCGAGTTCCGACTCGACCAGATCGACGCCAAGGCCCGGGCGCCCGCTCAAATGCAGGGATCCCCGCCTGAGGTCCAACGGAGAGCTGATGACCGTGTCGCGCCAGGGCACGTCGTTCAGCATGAATTCGCACCGGAAGAAATTGGGGATGGCGGCGCAGACATGGGCGCTCGCGAGCGTGCTCAGGGGGCCGTTCGGATTGTGCGGGGCGACGAGGACATTGTACGCTTCGGCCATGGCCGCGATCCGCCGCATTTCGCTCGGGCCTCCGCAGCGGGTGATGTCGGGCATGACGATGTCGCAGATGTGCGCCTCGAACACGGGCCGGAAACCATGGCGGGTGTAATGCCGTTCGCCGACGCAGATCGACACTTCGCCCGGCAGGCGCTCGCGGAGCGCGCGCAGACTGGCCGCGCTTTCCGGGCCCGCGGGCTCCTCGTACCAGGTGAGCCCGCACGGCGCGAGCGCGGCCGCCATCTTGACCGCCATCTGCCCGTTCAGCATCGCATGCGTTTCCAGCATGAGATCGGAATCCGGGCCGATGGCCTCGCGCACGGCCCGCGTGACCGCGACCGCGCGCCGCTGCTGCTCGGCGGACAGGCTGAGATTCGTCGCCAGGTCCGTCCCGTACAGGTAGTTCGTGTGGGCGAACGGATCGAACTTGAGTCCAGTGAAACCCAGTTCCACGACGCGCCTGGCCTGCCGGGCGTACTCCTCGGCCGTATGACCTCCGCCGGTGAACCAGTAGTTCGCGTACAGAGGGATTTCGGTGCGGAAGGCGCCGCCGAGCAGATCGTACAGCGGCACGCCAAGCGTCTTCGCCTTCAGGTCGAGAAGCGCCATGTCGAGGCCGCTGATCGCGCAGAGCGACGCTCCGGCGGGTCCGATCCAGTTCAGGTCGCGGTACAGCTTGGTCCAGATGAAGTCGGTGCGCATCGGATCCAGGCCGATCACCCGCTCGCCGACGTGGCGGGCCGCGGCCTCGATGATCGGCGAACCCGGCCAGTTCGTCGCCTCGCCGACACCGGTGGCGCCCGTGTCGGTGTACACCTTCAGGAGGGTCCAGTTGTATTTGACGCCTTCGACGAGCCAGACCTTGACGTCCGTGATTTTCATCGGCGACGGCGAGCATGGGCGGCCCGCGGAGAACCGGTCAAGGGAGCCACCGGCGCGATCACATTTTACCGGGGGGCGCTCACATTTTTGCAGGCCGCCGCCGCCGGGGCGCGGAAGGCCCAATATCCCCGGTGAAATCCGTTCCCCGCCCCGGCCGCCGATGCCCTTGAGCGCCTCAGAAACCCCCGCGCCGCCGATCGAGCCGGAGGTCTTCCGCCGGCGCTGGCTGATGGTGGGCTTCGCCTTCGCGGCCACGCTCGTCAACTACCTTGACCGCCAAGTCCTCTCGGTTGTCGTGACCGCGCCCGATTTCAAGGCTTCCGTGCACCTGACCGAGGCCAGCTACGGCTACATCGCCGCCGCCTTCATGCTGGCCTACACGATCATGAACGGCCTGTCGGGCCCGTTCATCGACTGGGTGGGCACGCGGATCGGGTATGCGGCTTGCATGCTCTGGTGGTCGCTGGCCGGCTTGGTCCATATCTTCGCCCGCGGCGCCGTTTCGCTCGGGGTGTGCCGCTTCCTGCTAGGCGCGGGCGAAGCGGGAAACTGGCCCGCGGGCGCCAAGCTCGTCGGCGAATGGTTTCCGCCCAAGGAGCGCGCGCTGGCCTCGGGCATCTTCAACAGCGGCGCGTCCATCGGCTCCGTCGTCTCGGCTCCGCTCATCGCCTGGATGGTCTTCCAATGGGGCTGGCGGTCGGGCTTCCTCGCCATGGGCCTGCTCGGGATCGCCTGGACGGTCGCCTGGTGGTTCATGTACTCGCCGCCGAAGCGCGCGCTGGCCGAGGCTCCGCCGCCGCGGGTCCCCGCCTTGAAGCTTCTGCGCACCCGCTTCGTCATCGCGTTCACGATCTCCAAGGTGTTCATGGACCCGGTCTGGTACTTCTTCGTGTTCTGGTTTCCGAAGTACCTCAACGAAGTGCAGCATTTCAACCTCAAGCAGATCGGCTGGAACGGCTGGATACCTTATTTCACGGCGGCAATCGGCAACCTGGCCGGCGGTGTCCTGACCGCCCAGATGATCCGCCGGGGGCTCTCGGTGGCGACCGCGCGCAAGGCCAGCGCGTCCGTATTCGCCCTCCTGATGCTCGCCACGATCCCCGCGATCCTGGTGCACAGCGCGCCGGTCGCGATCGGCCTCATCTCGGTCACCACTTTCGGCTACACCGGCTACACGGCCAACACGCTGGCCTTCCCCGCGGACGTGTTTCCGAAGAACGCCGTCGCCTCGGTGTGGGGCCTCGCGAGCATGGGCTCCGGTTTCGGCGGCATGGTGTTCATGACCCTCTCGGGCCGCCTCATCGGCAGCTTCGGCTACACGCCCGTTTTCATCGGCTACGGGATCATGCCGGTCGTGGCTTTGGCCCTGATCCTCTTCGCGCTCGGGCCGCTGCGGACCGACCACCGCTTCACCGCGCTTCCCGCCACCCTGCCCCCGGCAACGCCCTGAGGGACGCCGTTGGAGGCGGTGACATGCGTTCGATTTCTTTGTGGAAGAAGCCGATTGCCATCTCTGCCACGCGGTCTCTATGAACAATTTGGATTCGTCGGGCTGGAAATGATGCGCCGCTCGATTCGCCCGTTCGGACAAAAGGGGCGGGGCGTTTGATGGCGATTTGAAGCCAGGGCCGGTCCCCCGCCGGAAGATGGGGCCTCTGCCGGTCGCTCCGCGCCCGGCCTTGCGCTCAACCCTCGATCGCTCGGATGTCTTCGGGACTCAGCTTCAGGTCGGCCGCCCTAAACGTTCCGTCCACCTGCCCGGCGTTGCGGGCGCCGACGATCGCGCCAGTCACGGCCGGATGGTGCAAGGGCCAGGCCACCGCGACCTCCGCTGGCGTGCGCCCGAGGCGTCGCGCGACCTCGCGCAGCCGCTCCACGAGCGCCAGGTTCGCCGACAGCTTCGGCTCCTGAAACTCCCCGTTTTTCCTCCGCCAATCGTCCACGGGCAGTTTCGCCACCCGCTCGTGGTTGAAGGCCCCGGTCAATAGGCCGGACCCCATCGGCGAATAGACGATCACTCCGATCCCCTGCCGCCCGCAGAACGGCAGAACTTCGCGCCCCGCCTCCCGCCGGATGAGCGAATACGGCGGCTGAAGCGAGGTTACCGTCCCGAGCGCCTGCGCGTGCCGCAGCTCCTCGACGCTGAAGTTGCTGGCGCCGATCCAGCGGACTTTCCCATGCGCCTTCAGCCGCAGCATCTCCCCCCAGCCCTCCTCGGTCTCCGCCATCTCGTCCGCCGGCCAGTGAATCTGGTAAAGATCGATGACGTCGGCCTTGAGCCGCCGAAGGCTGGCCTCCACCTCCCGCCGAACCGATTCCGCGCGGACCGAATAGCCGACCTTCCCTTTCCCGTCCCAGATCATGCCGCACTTCGTGAACACGTATGGCCGCGCACCCTTCCACTCCGCGAGCGCCCGCGCCACCACCTCCTCGGAGTGCCCAAGCCCGTAGACCGCCGCGGTATCGATCCAGTTGGCGCCAAGCTCCAACGCACGGTGGATCGCGGCCACCGACTCGCGGTCGTCCTGCGAACTCCACCCAAACTCCCAGGCTCCCCCGGCCGCCCAGGCGCCGAACCCTATCCGCGAAATCTTCAGATCCGAATTTCCCAGCATGCGCGTTTCCATGCGCAGAACCTAACGATCTGCCCATGAGCGTCAAAGCGTAGCCGGCGCTCATCCAGGCGGCCGTTTTCGGCATCGCAACTCACACTTGACCCTCGGGCTCAAAATCGAAACGGTTTCCCCTCCGCTAACCGCCCTCATCGTCTAGCGGCTAGGACGGGGCCCTCTCAAGGCCCAAACAGGGGTTCGATTCCCCTTGAGGGCGCCAGCTAACTCATTGGGGATGAAGGACTGATCTCTGCCCGACATCAGATTTGCCAGTTGACGTGGCAAATCGGGCATGAAACCAAACAGTTCGTTCGTCATCTCTCAGTTCACGAATCCCTCTGGGGATGTCGTTTTCCGCGTATCCGGTTCTCTCGACGGCAAGCGCATCCGCAAAAACTTTCCGACGCGCGCGGATGCCGAAGCCGAACGCCAGGCCCTCGACATCGGGGACCTGCAATCGAAGGCCGGTGTCCGCCCCGCGATCACCCGGCTTACCGATGAGCAGTTGCACGAAGCGGAGGCCGTATTCCAACGCCTCGTCGGCCGTCCGCAGCCGCTATCCTTCTATGTCGATTTCGCCCTGACGAACTACCGCGAGCCGGAGAAGCAGAAGCCGCTCGCGGAAGCCGTCACCGAATACGTGGCGGCCAAGGAGCACGAATTCGCCCAGGGGCAGCTTTCGACCGATCAGCTCAAGCGGATTCGTTGTGACCTGCGCCGGCTGAAAAACCACTTCGGGTCCGTCACGGTCGCCGAACTGACCGCGCCCAATCTCCTGGCTTACCTGGAACTGGGGCAGCCCGGCTTGAAGACCTACAACAATCGGCGCGGCATCGTCTCGACCTTCCTTAAATTCGCATTCCATCGCGGTTGGGTCACGGAGAACCCCATTGCGAAAGTGCCGCATCACCGGATTCGCCGGAAGCGCGGATCGGCCCTAACCCTCAGCGCAGCCCAGGCGGCGGCATTCATGGAAAAGATGGAGAGCTTCGAAGGCGGCCGGTGGGTGCCCTACTTTGCCCTCTGCCTATTTGCCGGCATCCGCCCCTCCGTTCCGGGCGGCGAAATCACCCGACTCAAACCCGAGGACATCGACCTCGAAAGGGGTGAAATTTCCATTTCGGCCGAGGTCTCGAAGGTGCGCGAGCCACGCCGGGTGAAGATTCATCCGAACCTCGCGACCTGGCTGCGGGCCTATCCGTTGAGCAAATTCCGGATCGTCGTCCCGAACGGCCAGCAGCGCCGCAGCCGGATCGCGCAGGAGCACGGGCTCACCCATGACGTGCTTCGGCATTCCTTCATATCGTTCTTCGTCGCAAAGTATCGCTCCATCGGCGAAGCGGCAATCCAGGCGGGAAATTCGGAGAGTATCATCCGCCGGCACTACCTCGACCTGAAAAGCACAGAGGAAGCCGACCAGTTTTTCGGCATCCTTCCGAAGCATGCCGAACAAACGGCGGCTTTGCGCACCGTGGCATTCCCGGCGCGGACCGCCCGCGCCCTGCGCGTCGCGGTCTGATCCTGCCCGGTTGACGTGCAAGGAAGGGCATGGAAACGCAACCCGTCGCACCCCTGGAAAACAAACTCACCGACATCGTTGGCCTCCGCCTGTCCGGGGTATTCCCGGCAGGCAAGGAGCCATCGATCCGCACGCTGCGCCAGTGGACCAAGCTCCGGCGCATTCCCCATCATAAGGTCGGCCACTTCGTCTTTTTCGATGCAGCCGAAGTCGCTCTCCACATCCGCACGAAACTCAAGGTCCCGGCGCGCGGATAAATCTAATCCTAAACCGGCCACAACAATGCCCGACGAAATCACCCCCGCCGCTCAAATTGAGCCGCGCATCCTCGTGGTCCGCGGCGTCCGGGTCATTCTCGATTCAGAACTCGCCCGGCTGTACGGGGCGCCAACCAAGCGCCTCAATGAACAGGTCCGGCGGAACGCCAAGCGCTTCCCTCCGGATTTTTGTTTCCGGCTTACGGAAGAAGAAGTTGCAAACTTGAGGTCGCAAAATGCGACCTCAAGTTTGCCTCACGGCGGACGCCGCTATCTGCCGTTCGCATTCACCGAACATGGCGCGATCCAGGCCGCCAACGTCCTTAACAGCGCTGCCGCCGCCGAGATGAGCGTGCATGTCGTCCGCGCCTTTGTTCGGCTCCGGGAACTGCTCGCCAGCCATCAGGCACTGGCCGCGAAGCTGGATGAATTGGAGGAGCGATTCGGTGTCCACGATGCGCAGATCGCCCAAATCGTCGAAGCCATCCGGGACCTGATGACGCCGCCCGGGCCAACGCACAACCGCAAGATCGGATTCCATCCCGGCAACCGATAGCCGGACATCATCCTCCCGCCC
>JBOHXF010000475.1:0-14773 GCA_050737455.1 Opitutaceae bacterium
GGTACGTGGGCCACACGGTGCTCGTTGCGGGTCCGGTCCGCCGTGTCCCGGGCACGAACGATTTCGTCGTCACCGTCGAAAGTCTCCAGCTCAAGTAACCGCGGATGGAACTCATCGACGGCAACCGCATCGCCGCAGATATCGTCGCCGAACTGAAGGCCCGGGTCGCTGCGCTCCCCGGCCGGCGGCCCTCTCTGGTCATCGTTCGCGTGGGCGAGGACCCCGCCTCGGTCTCCTACGTGAAGAAGAAGGAGGCGACCGCGGCGGAAATCGGCATGGCCGGGCGCGTGATCCTCCTCCCGGCCGGCATACCCCAGCGCGAACTGGACGCGCTCATTGACGAGCTCAACGCGGACCCGGGGGTGGACGGGATCCTTGTCCAGTCCCCGCTCCCTCCCCCTCTGGACGAACGAGCCGCCTTCCGGCGGGTTTCGCCGGACAAGGACGTCGACGGATTTCATCCGCTCAACTTGGGCAAGCTCGCCCAGGAGGATCCCTCCGGATTCGCTTCCTGCACGCCCGCGGGAATCATGGAGCTTCTGGCGCGCAGTCGCGTGGACTTGGCCGGCCGGCGCGTAGTGATCCTCGGCAGGTCGCTGATCGTGGGCAAGCCTGCGGCCCTCCTCGCCCTCCAGAAGAAGGCGGGCGCCAACGCCACGGTGACCGTCTGCCATTCCGCCACTCGCGAACTGGCGAGCATCACCCGCGAAGCGGACGTCCTGATCGCCGCCATCGGCCGGCCGGAATTCGTGACGGCGGACATGGTGAAGCCCGGCGTCGTGGTGATCGACGTCGGCATGAACCGCGTGCCCGACGCGAGCCGAAAATCCGGATATCGGCTCACCGGCGACGTGCTCTTCGCCGCGGTAGCCCCGAAGGCCTCCAAGATAACGCCCGTGCCGGGCGGCGTCGGCCCCATGACCGTCGCCATGCTCATGAAAAACACCCTCCAAGCGCGCCTGAACAACGGTCTCGGGCCAAGCTGACGGGAGCCTTTCCTTATGCCCGCCACCCCGACGGTCGTGGTCATCGACGACCAGCCCATCAACGTCCAGCTCCTGAAGCGCAAACTGGAGCGCGAGGGACTCCGAATCGTGACGGCTTACAACGGGCGCGAAGGACTGGAGAAAATCAAGGAGGAAAGGCCGGATCTCGTGCTGCTCGACGTGATGATGCCCGACATGGACGGCATCGAAATCTGCCAACGACTGCAGCAGGAGGAGGAAACCCGTGCGATCCCGGTCATCTTCATCACCGCCCGAACGACGAAGGAGAGCAAGCTGGAGGGGCTCGCCGTCGGCGCGGTCGATTACATCACCAAGCCCATCGACCTCGACGAGACGCTGGCCCGCGTCCAGACCCAGCTCCGCTTCGTCCAGATCAACCGCGAGATGGTGGACCTCCAGCGGCGCCTGGAGGAGGCTCGCCGAACCGCGACCATCGGCGCCGTCACCGAAGGAATCGCGCACAATTTGAATAATCTGCTGGGCGTCGCCATCGGCTACCTCGATCTCATCAAGGTGTCTATGGACCGGCCCACCCAAGTGCGCAGCAGCGTCCAGCATATCGACGCCGCCTTGCAGCGGATCGTGGGCATCGTCCGGCAACTGAGTTCGCTGGTCGTGAAGGCGCGCCCACCGGTCGCCAGCGCGCGCCTCCAGGACGTGATCGCCGGAGGGATCGTGCGCTTCCGACGCGACCACCGGGTTGAGGCCCCGGTCGCGGTGGACAACCCGCTTGGCGAACTTGCGATCGAGACGAACACCGAAGTCATCGAAGAGGCGCTCGCGAAGCTTCTGATCAACGCATGGGAGGCGTATGACAACGCGCCGAAAGATCCCCGGCCCATTCGGATCGCCACGCGCCTGCTGGAGGCGCCCGGGCGCCCGCATTACGTCGAAATCCGGATCGAGGACGACGGCCACGGAATTTCCGATGAGGTTCGCGACCAGATGTTCGAGCCGTTCATCAGCTCGAAGGCCACCGTCGGCGTCGGAATGGGGCTCACCGTGGCGCGGCATGCCTTGCGCAATCTGGGCGGGAACGTGACACTCTGCGACCGGCCGGAATCGGGGGCCGTCGCCGTCCTTCTCCATCCCGTCGAAAAGCAGGAGCCGCTTGGAGACGCCGAAGCCCAGGATTTCGGCAAGGGGCAGCCCACCCTCCCTGCCTGATCGGGACCTCCCCCGGGCCATGGCCGAACGCATCGCATTCCTGGGCGCCGGCAACATGGCCGCGGCCATCGTCGACGGCCTGATCGCCGCCGGGTCGCCGCCGGGCTCGCTGGTCTGCTTCACCGCGAGCGGCCGCTCGGCCGCGGCCCTGACGGAGCGCACCGGCATGCGGCGCGCCGGTTCGTTGGAAGACCTGCTTGACGGCGCGGACGCGCTGGTGGTCGCCTTCAAGCCGCAACATCTCGCCGCGGCCGACCCGCGGCTGAGCTCTCTCTGCGCCGGCAAGCTGGTCATCTCGGTCCTTGCCGGAAAAAGGCTGGCCCGCCTCGGGCAGGTGTTTCCCAACGCGCGCAATGTGGTGCGGACGATGCCGAACACCCCGGCCCGCATCGGCGCCGGAATCACGGGCTGGTGCTCCGCCGCGCCGCTTTCCACGCCGGACCGCGCGTTTCTCGCCAGGCTCCTGCGCACGCTGGGGCAGGATATCGAAATTCCGGAGGGCCAGATGGACGCCCTGACGGCGGTTGGGGGCAGCGGCCCCGCCTACGTCTTCGAATTCGCCGCCGCGCTGCGCGAGGCGGGCGTGGCTGCGGGCCTCGCGCCCGCAAACGCGGAAAGGCTCGCATCCGAAACGCTGCTTGGCGCGGCGCGCCTGCTTGCCCGCCGCGGGGTGCCCCCGGAGCAGCTTCGCGACGAGGTGACTTCCCCGAACGGGACGACATTCGCGGCGCTCCAGCGTCTCGCCGCTGGGAATTTTCGCGGGCTGATCCGCGAGGCCGTGCTGGCGGCCAAGATTCGCTCCGAGGAGCTTTCGCTCGGCTGAAGGCCTTTGCCCGCGGTCGCCGCCGCGGGGCTTGCGGGCGAGGCGGGCGCCCGTCAGCCTCGGCCCGAATATCCCCCATGAGCAAGCTGGAAGGTCGGATTCTGGTCACCGGCGGAGCCGGATTCATCGGCAGCGCCCTGATCTGGGCGCTCAACCGCCGCGGCCGCTCCGACATCGTGGTCGCGGACTTTCTCGGTTCGGACGAGAAATGGCGCAACCTCGTTCCGCTCAAGTTCGCCGATTATTGCGAGGCGGACGCCTTTCGCCGGCGCATCGTCGAGCGCCCCGGCGCATTCGGTCCGTTCTCCACCGTGTTCCATCTCGGAGCCTGCTCGGCGACGACGGAGCGGAACGCGGCCTATTTGGCGGACAACAATTACGCCTACACTCAGGAGCTCGCCGCATGGGCGCTCGGCTCCGGCTGCCGCTTCATTTACGCCTCCTCCGCCGCCACCTACGGGGACGGCGGGGCCGGCATGTCCGACCAGCGGGAGGATCTGTCGCCCTTTCGGCCCCTCAACATGTACGGATACTCGAAGCATCTGTTCGACCGGTATGCGCAACGCCAGGGCTGGCTGAACCGGATCGTCGGCGTGAAATACTTCAACGTTTTCGGCCCGAACGAGGATCACAAGGGTGACATGCGCTCAGTGGTCCACAAGGCTTTCGGCCAGATCCGCTCGACCGGACGCATGCGCCTCTTCAAGAGCGCCCGCCAGGATTACCGCGACGGCGAGCAGAAGCGCGATTTCCTTTACGTCAAGGACGCCGCCGAGATGACCCTTCATTTCGCGGAAGAAGGCCAGTCCGCGGCCGGTCTGTTCAACCTGGGCTCGGGCGAGGCCCGGACGTGGCTGGAGCTCGCGAACGCCGTCTTCGCGGCGATGGGCCGGCCTCCGCAGATCGATTTCATCGACCTGCCCGAGGTGCTCAGGGACAAATATCAATACTTCACCCAGGCGGACATCTCGAAGCTGCGGTCCACGGGCTGGGATCGCCCGCTCACGCCCCTCGGCGAGGCGATCAGGGACTATGTCCAAAACTACCTGACGAACGATCGCCGGCTCGGCGATTAAGCGCACCCGCGCGCGGAACCGCGGCGGTCGTGCGGTTCGGAAGGCGCCCAGCGCAGTCCGTGTCCATCGCATCCCTTCGGAGTACGTAATTCCCGCGTTCCCCGGCCGCCCATCTACGTATTTATCCGGTGGTTGCGGAACATTGACGGTCGACGCGCGGACGATGGAATGGTGTCTCGTGCCGCCCCGCATGCGCCCTTGCGATCCCCTATTGCCCTCCGACGGATTTCCGACGCTTGAGACCGGAAGCCGGGCCCGGGCGTTTCGCTGCTGGCTCGGCGGCGCGTTGGCCGCGGTGGTTGCGGGAAGCGTCGCCGCCGCGCCGCACCCCGCCTTCGTTTCGATTCCGGGCACAGCCCCGCGGGCGGGAATGCTCGTTCGCTCGGCTCTGACCGCCGCCGAACTGTCGGCGCCGCAGCCCGTACAATTCGCGCTGAAATTGCGCAATTTCGACGAATTGGAAAAGCGCGTCGCGCATGGCGAGGTTATCTCGCTGTCCGAAATGCGGAACCGGTATCTTCCCCGTCCGGAGGATTGGCGGAAAGTTTCGACCTGGGCGGCAGCGCACGGATGCTCGGTGGAGGCCGAGGATCCGCTCCACCTTACGGTTTTTGCCGAAGCGACGGTCGCCCAGGTCCAGAGCAGCCTGCACGCCCGGTTCGCCCGCGTGATCGGGACCGACGGGCAGGAGCACACTTCCGCGGTGAGCGCCCCGGAAATCCCGCCGGAATTGGCCGGCCTGCTCGCCGGAGTCCACCAGCTTCGCCCGGCCCTGAGGCCGGCTCCCTCTCCTGCAGTCGCGCTGGTCGCAACGTCGGCGACGGCGGGCACCCTCATGCTCCCGGAGACCGTCGCCGAGGTGTATGACGCCTACGGTCTGGGCTACGATGGCAGCGGCCAGACGATCGTGGTGCTCGGAGCCGCCCAGGTGAACGGGGCCGATCTGACGGCGTTCTGGGGCCGCTGCGGCCTCCCGACCACTCTCGCCCAATTCACCGAAGTCGATCCGAACCCTGACGTCTCTCCGGCGGGCACCAGCGCGGCGCTCGAGCCGACCATGGACATCGAATGGGCCAGCGCCATGGCCCCCAAGGCAAAAATACTCTACATCTCCTCGATCGACCCCGCCACGGTGTGCAGCCTGCTGCTCAACCGGCTCGCGACTGATCCGACTATCCACCAGGTGACCGAAAGCTACGCCCTGTCCGAGGCATCGTACGCCCAGGCAAACTTCTCGCCAGCGACCGACACCCAGTATTACGCGGCGCTCGCCGCGGTCGGGATCACGTTCTTCGCCAGCTCGGGGGACAACGGCTCGAACGCGAGCTTCGTGAACGGGGCGGAGGTCGGCACCGGCGGCTACGACCCCGATGGCGTGCTTGCCCCCAATTATCCCGCCTCCGACCCCAACGTCACCGCGGTCGGCGGGACGGCGTTGGGCTTTTACGGATCAAACCCGAGCTTCTCGTCCTCGTTCGTTGAAGGGGGCTGGTGCCTGCCCGATCCGGCCATCCAAACCGTCGCCGGCGAGCCCCTCAACTATGGCTGTGACGCGAGCACGGGCGGAAACAGCGTTTTTTTCTCCCAACCGAGTTGGCAGGCGGGGGCCGGAGGCGTTGCCGGTGGGATGAGGCACGTGCCGGATGTGGCCGCCGTGGCGCAATGCTCGCCGAGCGCGTTCGCATATTTCGACGGAGGTGCGGACGAAGTGTTCGGGGGAACGAGCCTGAGCTCGCCGATCTGGGCGGGACTCTGCGCCCTTATCAACCAGGCGCGCGCGCGCAAGGGGCTTCCGCCCCTCGGCCTCCTCGGGCCCCGGATCTATCCGCTGATGGGCGGTTCCTCGTTCCATCCGCTCACCCTGGGCTCGCCGACCGGAGAGACCGACGCCGCCTACACAAGCTTTTCCGCGGCCGCGACCAACGGGGCGTACGGCATGGGCCCGGACTACAATCTCGTCACCGGCCTGGGTTCTCCGGACGTCGGCAACCTGATCGCGGCGCTGACCGCGCCGACCGCGCCGCAAATCACCGGCCAGCCGGCATCCCAAACGGTCGCGGCCGGGCAGAGCGCCACCTTTGCCGTGGCCGCGGGCGCGGATCCCGCGCCCGCCTACCAATGGTTTTTCGACGGCGCGCCCATCGCCGGGGCGACGGCTTCGAGTTACACCATCGGCACCGCGGCCACGACCGATGCCGGATCGTATAGCGTGACCGTGAGCAATCCGGGCGGATCCGTATCCAGTTCGGGGGCCATTCTTGCTGTCTCGGGAAATGGGGCTCCGGCGATCACGACCCAGCCGCAAAGCCAGACCGTGGCGGTGGGATCCACCATGGCCTTGACCGTTACGAGCGGCGCGCTCGTCTCGGGAGGCGCGACGAGCGGCGCGGCTGTGCCCGATGTCGCGGTCGCCTCGGTTTATCAATGGTATTGCGATGGAGAGCCGATCGCCGGTGCGAACGACCCCGTCCTCATGATTCGCAATTTCGGCGCGGCAAACGCCGGCGATTACGCCTGTCTTGTGTCGAACCCAAGCGGATCGACGCTCTCCAGCGCGGCCGCTCTTGGCGCGGTCGCCACGGCCGATCCCGGCCGGTTGATCAATCTTTCGGTCGAGGCGACCGTCGCCTCCGGCGGGCAATTGCTGACAATCGGGTTTGTCAGCTCGGGACCCGGCGCAGCGGAAGCGCAAAATCTCCTCATCCGCGCCACCGGTCCGGCCCTGGCGGCATTCAAGATCCCGAATTTCATGCCGGATCCGGAGCTGAAGTTGATCGATGGGACCGGCGTTCCCATCGCGGCAAACGCGGGCTGGGCGGGCACCGCGGAAAACGAGGCTGCGGTCGGCGCCGCCGACGCCGCGGTCGGCGCCTACGCCCTGAACGATCCTTCCAGCAAGGATTCGGCCACGGTCGTTTCGGTGGCACCGGGCGCCTATACCGTTCAGGTGGCCAGCGCCTCGGGAAGCGCGGGCCGGGTGCTTGGCGAAATCTACGACGACCCGGCTCCAGGCGGCGAATCGCCGGATGCGCCCCGGCTGACGAATCTCTCCTGCCGCACCCTTATTGCCACCGGCGGCAGCCTCACCGAAGGTTTCGTCATCGGAGGGGGCACGGCGAAAACCGTGCTCATTCGCGTCAGCGGTCCGGCTTTGGGCGCGTTCGGCCTGACCGACGCGATGCCCGACCCGCAACTTGCGGTTTACAACGCCGCCGGTTCCGTGATCGCGTCGGACGCCGGTTGGGGCGGGTTGCCCGAGATCGCCGAGGCGGCCGGCTTAGTCCGCGCCTTCGCCTTCAACGATCCCGCCGGCAAGGATTCCGCCGTCGTCATGACACTGGCGCCCGGAGCCTACACCGTCCAGGCGAGCAGCGTCAGCGGCACGGCGGGCGAGGCCCTGATCGAGGTCTATGTTCTCCCCTGAGCGGTCCCGGTTCGTTTCTCGGACGCCGCGGGGCGATCATCGCGTGTCTTCGCATTCGAAAGCGGTTCGAGTTCGCAATCCCCCTTAGACGAGGCCCTTGCGCCGCCGCGGAGAAAGCCGGCTGGCCGCCTCGTCCTCCAGTTCAAATCCCCGCCAGGCGGCTGAAATGCATCCGAGCGATCAAGCCCGCCTCACTTGATCTTCAGCAGCTCCGATTCGGACCACTCGGCGTGATCGCCGATCTGCTGGCGGATGGCCGCCACCTTGTCGGGCGTCACCGGGCCGCCGTGGTTGCCCCAGGCCTGGCGGACGTAGCTGATGACGTCCGCAATCCTCTCGTCGCTCCAGTTGAACTGGCGAGGGCCGAACGCCGGCATCACGCCCGCGCCAAATTGCTTGCCCTCGACCGTGAGCGGCCCCTTGAGACCCGTAAGGACGATGCGGATCATGCGATCCTCGGTGCCGTTTACCCATTCGGAGCCGGCGAGCGGCGGATAGATGCCGGGGACGCCCTGGCCGGACGGTTGATGGCAGCTATAGCACGCGCCGCCCGAGAGGAACAGCCGGTGGCCCATGTCCACCGGGCTGATCTTCACTGTTGCCGGTCCGCTTCTCGGCGGCAGCTCGTTTTCGTTGTAAACCATCGGACTGTAATGGCCGGAATAGCGGTTCACGTAGGTCGCTCCGAACAAAACAAATCCGCTGAGAACGAACAGGAGGCAGAGGGGCAGTATCCGATAGTGGCCTTTGTCGTCGGGCTGCGGGCCATAGATCGACTCGTGCAGGGAGAGCATCCCCTCGTCGCTGGTGGAGGCGGCCTGAAAGCGGGAATCGTTCGAACGAGTCGCGCTCATTTGCCCCCCTCCCCGGCCGGCGGAGCGGCCGGCTTGGCTTCCGGAAAAACGTACGGCGAGTTCAAGCTCAGGAGGTATGCGACGAGCGCGCGGGCGCGGCGGGTCGGTACGATTTCGTGGCCGGCCCGCGCCGGCACCGGGAGCGCGAGGTACGAGCGCTGCCCGGTGACCTCCCGGTCGTCGAAGAGGAACGGAAACGCCGGCATGCCGCCCTGCCCTTCGTACAGCATCGTGTAGAGGTCCTCCTCGGTGGGAGGCGAGGGCTGGCGGCCTCCGAAATTGGCGAGGTCGGGCCCGATCCGGGATTCGCCGAGGCGCACGACCGGTCGGAAGATGTAATCGCGGGCGACGCTCTGGCGCTCGCCCCAGCCCCGCTCGCTGTCCGCGCCGAAGCCCGGGCGGCGGACGGCTTGAGTGTGGCAGGCGGCGCAGTCCAAACCGGCGTACACATGCGCGCCTTCGTTCGCGAGGCCGGTCTGACCCGCCGGATAGGACTGGCCCTCGGAGTCGTCGTAATATGGCCGAAGCGCATTCAATTGATGCACGGAGCCGAGCACGATCGCCGCAAAGGCGAGCGCAAGGGCGAGGCCGGCGCCAATGACGAGGAAAAATCCGTTTTTCATGACGCGAGGATTTCCATGGCCCGAAGCTCCGCGACGGCGCCGATGATGACGGTCTTGAAGAAATTCGCCAGCAACAGAAGATTGCCGAGGAGAAGCAGCGCCTCGCCCACGGCCGCACCGAACAGCCAGGAGCGCATGTGCTCGGCGATCTCCCGGAAAGGAAGGGCCGGATTATTGAGATCGGCGCCCTGCACGAGCCCCCCGCCGCCGAGGCAGACGAGCAGCAGCGCGATGCCGATCAGCGTCAGCACGAAATGGCCGCGGACGAGGCCGACCGAAGCCCAGGCGGTCCCGGTGATGCGCGGCAGCGCGAAATACAGGGCGCCGAAAAGGATCAAGGTGAGGCCTGCGTAGAGTCCAAGCTGCATCTGCGCCTGATCGAAAAGGGTGTACTGCGTGGTCTCCGCGATCCCGCGCAGCCCGGTGATGGCGTCCAATAGCCCGCCCAGCATGTAAGCGATAATGCCGAGGCCGATAAAGCGCAGCGGGACGCCGCCCCGAGGAATCGTCGGCCGGAAATTCAGGAATATGACCAAGTAGTGGACAAGCAGCACGAACCCGGCAACGACCGCTAGCGTGGGGATCCATGCCGGCACCGGCCCTCCGATCAGATGGCGACCCCCCGTTAGGCCGCCGACGAAGAGGAGCACCCAAAATCCCAATAGCGCCGAATCGTACGACGGCAGGATCCGAGTGGACATCCGGCCCGTGACATAATACGCCGCCGCCAGCGCGAGCGGCGCCAACCACAGGGTCCACAGGCTCTGCGCGAACCAGCCGGCCACAATGGACTGTACAACTCCGTGGACCGGCGACCAGACCAGCATCACTTGGGCGATGGAAAAGATCCAGGGGAACAGGAACACGGCGGCAGCGGCGTACCATTGCGAGGCGAACATCCGGTCGCGGCGCCGCCCGGTCCATGCAAGCACCAAGGCCACGCCGATCGCGCCGTAGGACACAAGCATGAGGGCCAGGACGTGGCCCGGGATTTGCAGAAATGGGATCCCTGTGCCGTCGCCGATCGCAATGGACACGACCCCAATCGCCAAGGCAAAATTCCAAAAGAGGGTGCCGACGACCGCCCAATTGGCGGCGCGCAGCGGTTCGCCGCTCAGCCGCCCGAACATCCACAGGGCGAGGCCCAGCCCTGCGTTGCCGATCCATCCGTAGACGAAGGTCGTTTCGGCGAGCGCATGCACGCGTCCCATGGTGAGCCAGGGGCAGGCGTCCAGAAACGAGGGGACCGGGATCTGGATGAGGGCGATCAGGGCCAGAAGGCAACTGAACGTGAGCCATAGAATCCCGAAGCCCAGCAAGAGCAGAAGCGGCCCGGGGGTGCCCGCTTCGGCCGGCGTGCGGTCGGTTGCGCCCGCGGGCGCGGTCAGGTCGTCCGGCGCGGCCGGGGCGCCTGGCGTCGAGGCTTGGCTCATTTTCCGTATTCCTTCACGATCAGCTCCATCGCCCGCTCGATCGGAATGCGGACAATGTCCTTCTTGTTGGGATTGCGCCACGAGTAGCTCGCGAGTTGCTCGGCGTGCCTGGCCCGCAGCGCATGAAGATAGGCCAGACGCGCCTGAGGCGTCGCCGTATCGATCTCGTCCTTCGCCATATTGTCCGGGAGGACATTGTACGGGAGCGCGGCCGGCGTCGGCCGGTAGACGCCGAGCACGATCGCGAGGAAGATCGCGAATGAGGCGAAAATCGCCACGATCGTAAAGAGGCCGACCGGACGCGCGGCGGGGGCGGGATCACGCTTCGTCATGGTGGGTGAGACACTCGACGATCCGGGGGTCGCGGATCGCAATCAGTTTCGTGGTGGGCACGCTGCGAAGGTAGGCCCAGATGCAGATGCCGCCGACGCCGAGCATCGAACTGAGCGACCAGACGACGGCGCCCGAGGCGAAGAACGGCCGGGCATGGCCGTTCGCGTCCTTGATGGCCGGGAGGATGTTCCAGCAGAGGTCGAGGTAGCTCGTAGCCAGGATCCACAGCGCGATGCGCTTGATGGTCCGATGGGTGACCTTGTAGCGGTAAGAAAGGAGGAGGAGGAACGGCACCAGGAAATTGAGGAAAACCAGCGCCATCCCGATCCACCACCAGTCGCCATACTCGCGCTCGTTGTACCAGAACGTCTCCTCGGGCACGTTGGCGTTCCAGATGAGGAAGTACTGGGCAAACGCCGAATACCCCCAAAACACCGTGAAGGCGAGCTTGAGCTGGCCGATGCTGTGCAAGTGATTGGCGTTCAGGATTCCCTTGAAATCGCCCCGGTTCCAAAGCCAGAGCATGATCAGGACGCCAAGAGCCAGCGAAATCCGCATGCAGTCCGCGAAATACCAGACTCCGAAGATGGTGGAAAACCAATGGTACTCCAAGCTTTTGATCCAGTAGATCGCCGCAGCCGTGAGCGAAAGGCCGGTCACAGGAATCCCGAATCCGGAGGTGAAGCGGTTCTTGATCGTCCAGCGCGGGTCGCCGTCCTTGTCCTGCGCCACCGAGCAGCGGCGCAGACGCCAAGCCATCCAGCCCCAAAGGGCGTAGCAGAAGGCCGTGTAGCCGAAGAAGGCCCGCAGGTTCAGAAAGCCGCTCTTTTTCCAATAGTCGACGTCCTGCGCGACCGTCTTGTGCTCCGCCACCACGTAGTGATGCAGGTTCATCCAGCCCCAAACCGCGTCGCCCGGCCCAAGCCAGGAGACCAGGAAGAGCGGCACGAAGAGCAGCGCCAGCCATTTGAATGTCACGGTCCCATGTTCGAACTGCCGCCGCAGGACCGTGGCCCAGCTCGCGTCGAACAGATGGAGGAGCATGATCATCAACAGGCAGCCGAGGGCTGCGGCGGTCCAGAAGCAGAGTCCGACGAGCCAGGAGGTCGCGGCGACCTGGACGCTGGAAACGAGCGCGCCAACGAAGGTGATCGCGATGCCGGCGACGCCGGCCAGCAGTGCCTTGCGAGCGGGCGCCTCCGTTGATCTGGGAAAATCGCCGGCCGCGACCGCCGGCAACGTGATTGCGCTGGAGCTCATCTATTTAAGTCCCAAGGCTTCCCGGTGGTCCGGAGGCACATCCGCCACCGAGGCGTGCTGCGCCAGTTGCAGCGCGCGCACGTAGGCCACGACCGCCCAGCGGTCCCGCGGGACCAGCTTGTCACCATAGGGGTACATGTTGCCCGGAATCTTGCCGTGGGTGATCGTGTCGAAGATCTGGCCATTCGCCAACTGGCGGATGGTGTCCTCGTCGTAGCTCGGCGTCGCGCCCATGCCGTAGTGCTTGGTGATGCCGGTGCCGTCGCCCACCGTGCCATGACAGGGCGCGCAATAGATCTCGAAACGGTTGCGGCCCCGCTCGAGGAGCTTCATGTTCACCTTGATCGAGGCCGGGAAGCCCCGCACCCAGGTGCCGTCCGGATTCTTTCCGGTATAAAGCGCGGGATCGTCCCCTCGAAACGGCTGCGCCAGCGGGCCGTAGTCGGCGGGCACCGTTCCCGGAACCGGCGGGCGATCCGCGCGGCCATCGGCGAAGAAGGTGCTCGCCCCCTCCGTCTGGACCTTCTGCTGGATCCGCATGGCGGGAAACACGAAGTCAGGGAACACGTCCATCGGCGTGTGCCGGAAGGTCCCTCCGCGAAAACCGTACAGGCAGAGCAGGGAAATGACCGCGAAGGTCGTCAGGAGGTAGAGGTGGCGCATCGGTCTAGTCCTCCAACTCCGCGATTTCCTTGCCTCCGATTCGGGATAGGAACGAGCGGGTGGCGTCGCCCTGGTAGCGCGGGTCGCGCGTCTCGATCACGATGAAGAACCGGTCGTTCATGGCCTTGGCGATCCGGTCGAACTTGAGGACCGGATGGTACAGCTTGCCGAGGCCGTTGTAGATGAACATGCCGATGATGGTCGCGAAGGTGGTGAAGAGGATGAGCAGCTCGTACGAGATCGGGAAGGCGAACAGCGGGCTGAACAGCGGCTTGCCGCCGACGGTGAGCGGAAAGTCGAAGGCGTTCATGTACCAGATCATCGTCATCCCTGTGCAGAAGCCGGTGATGCCCCCGACCAAGGATATCCGCGGAACGGTCGAGCGGCGCAGGCCCATCGCACCCTCAAGCCCGTGGATCGGGAACGGGGTGATGCAATCCCATCGCTTGAAGCCCGCGTCACGCACCTGCCGGGCGGCTTGGAAAAGCTCGCCTGGGGTGTCGAACGCGGCGATGAGACCGTAGGTGGGTTCGGCCATGGCGGCGGGTCGTTCAGGCAGGTTCGGCTGGGGCAAGGGGATCGTCCCGGCCATGTGCGCCCTGAGGGTGATGGCTGAAGGCGCCGCCGGCATGCCCCGCGTGGGGATCGGCTTGTGGAGTGATCGCTTTGATCTCGGCGATCGCCATCATCGGGACGAACCGGATGAACAGGAGGAAGAGGACCGAGAAGATCCCGAATGTTCCGAAGAAGGTGAAGATGTCCACCACCGTCGGCGAGAAGTACCCCCAGCTCGAAGGCAGGAAATCGCGCGTCAGCGAGGTGCAGATGATGACAAACCGCTCGAACCACATTCCGACATTCACGAACAGTGAGAGGATCCAAACCATCGACGTGTTTTTACGCACCGACTTGAACCAGAAGAGCTGAGGGATCAGCACGTTGCAGGTGACCATGATCCAGTACGACCAAGCGTACGGCCCGAAGGCGCGGTTGATGAAGGTGAAGGCCTCGTTGGGATTCGCGCCGTACCAGGCGACGAAAAACTCCATGGTATAGGAGTAGCCGACCATCGAGCCGGTCGCCAAGGCGATCTTGCACATGCAGTCGATGTGGTACTGCGTGATCAGATCGTCCAGGTGGTAGATGGCCCGCAAAGGCAGCACCAGGGTGAGCACCATGCCGAAGCCGGAATAGATGGCGCCGGCGACGAAATACGGAGGAAAGATCGTCGTGTGCCAGCCCGGGATCAGCGAGACCGCGAAGTCGAACGACACGATCGTGTGCACCGAAAGGACCAGGGGGGTCGCGACACCCGCCAGGATCAGATAGGCCATCTCGTAGTGGCTCCAAGCGCGGGCGGACCCGCGCCATCCCATGGCGAAAATCGCATAAATCCGGCTCCGGAGCTTGCGGCCGGCGGCGGCGAATCGGTCGCGCAGGAGCGCGAGGTCCGGGATCATGCCGACGTACCAGAAGAGCACGGAAACCGTTCCGTAGGTCGAGACGGCGAACACGTCCCATTCAAGGGGCGAACGGAACTGCGGCCAGATGTAGTTGTAGTCCGGCAGCGGAAACAGGAACCAGGCGTACCACACGCGACCGACGTGAAACACCGGGAAGAGGCCGGCGCAAACCACCGCGAAGATGGTCATGGCCTCGGCGGACCGGTTGATCGATGTGCGCCATTTTTGGCGAAGAAGGCAGAGAATGGCGGAAATGAGCGTGCCCGCGTGGCCGATACCGATCCAGAAGACGAAGTTGACGATGGCCCAGCTCCAGTTGGTCGGGGTCCGGAGGCCCCAGACGCCGATGCCGGTGGCGACCACGTAAACCAGGCCCGCCACAGTGAAACAGGCGATGAACGCGGCGACGCCGAAGCACCACCACCACCAGCCGGGCGTCTCGTCCTCGATGATGCCACAGATCTTGTCAGTGATCCACGCGAAGCTCCGGTGGTGTTCCACCAGCGCGGGACGCGGCAGCACGGCCGGCTTGATCTCGGCCAGGATCGCCGGCACGGCAAGGGATGGGTCGGCGTGGGCCATCAGCTGAGCCCTCCCAGATGTTGGCGGCTGATGAGCGCAGCCGGTTCGCCCGGCGGATTCTCACC
>JBOHXF010000476.1:0-3453 GCA_050737455.1 Opitutaceae bacterium
AAGTACGGTCGACTGCGGCATTCGAGCCGTCATCTATAGCAGTCCGGATCGTATCGCAAATCGTCACTGTACCAAAGACTCCTTATTCAAACCGCCCTATATTTCAACTGCGGCGCAGTTGTCCGCAGCCATTCGATGATGCGGGTGTAGCCGGAGCGCAACTGATCGGCCCAGCCGCCCCTTATAGATACTTGCATCTCCTTTTGCCGTCCCGATTCGACCAGGCGGGCCGCGATCAACAGGAACCATCGTCGGCTCCGCTTGGCTTCGGTGTGCTTCTGCGGAACGATGAAGCGGACGAACAGCACGCACAGGTTGTAGACCAAGAGGAGCAGCCGGGCGGCAAGTTCGGTCGTGGCGCGAGCCTTCGCGCAGAAGCCGCTGAACCCCCATTGATTTTTGAGTTCGTCGAACACGTTCTCGGTGTCCGCGCGCTTGCGATAGAGCTCCTGGATTTGCCAGGGATTGACGCTCTCCGGGAGATTGGTCACGTACACCGCGAACTCGTGCTTGTTGCGGTCCCAGAACTCGGCGTTGCTCGGGGCCCGGATCACGCCCAGCAGCGTCCGGGCAAAAATCACCCGCCGCGCGCTCTTCCACCCGGTCAGCTGGATTCGGCCTTCGGCGATCTGGCAGGCTTCGTGGCTGGCCGATCCTTGCCAGGTGTCCTCGCGGACTCGGCATAAGGCTGAGCGCACCAGGTTCGTCAACTTCAGCTTGAAAAGATACTTCGGCCGCTCGGGCGACTCCTCATGCCAGCTCATGATCTCGTCGTGGCCCAGGCCGAGATCGCCGCGGTTGAGCCAGATCTTGCGCTCGCCCAGCCAGCGCTGGGCGTCGAGCATCGCCTCATGCCACTCCGTGGCCGTGACCGTGTCGCCGGCGCGGAACCGGTACGCCGGACACAAGCGGGTGTGGGCGATGACCCCGAGCAGGGGATGGAAACTGCGGCGGCCGGGCTTGCCGGGGTTGTACCCGACCTCGGCTGCACGGTGGAGTCCCAGTCCATGATGATCGGATCCGGCAGCGCTCGCCACATCGGCTGCGCGTTGCGGGCGATCCACTCGGCCCCGAGGGCGGGGTCCACCGACTTGAAAAACCGCCTCACGGTGTCGTCGTCGCCGACCGACTCCATCCCGAACACCTCCGGAATCGTCGGGTCCTCGCGCAGCCGCTCGATATGGGAGAACCGCCGCCCGTCCGTCAGCGCCGTCAACATGAACGACTGTAGCACGTCGTAGATCGGCGCGGCGTTCGGGCTCGTGCGCGTCACCGGGCAGTCCGCCGCCAGTTGATCTATAATCCCTATATGTTTGGTAAAAGCCGCCCACGGCACGAGCCCCCGAACGGCGTCAGGCTGTCGTTGGTCACCGAAAGTCGCACCCGTCCGCCGGGCGTTGCGAATGCGAATTCTCCTTCACCCACCGGGTGAATGACTTCCGTCTCGTTCTTGATCTTCATAATCCTCCTTGCCAGTAGCTTCCGAAATCAAACCGAAACCTCAACAGCGGAATTTAGGATTATTCAAACCACCCGCAAGGCTAACGCCGGGCCGGCAGGGCGCGGGTGCGGATCTCCGACTGGAGCCGCTCCAGGAACTGCGTGAAGGGGAGGGTGCCCTCGTCGCCCTTGGCCCGGGAGCGCACGCTGACGGCGGCGGCCTCGGCCTCCTTGCCGCCCAGGACGAGCGTGTAGGGGACCTTTTCCAGTTCCGCCCGGCGGATTTTCGCCCCCAGTTTGTCGCTGTGGTGGTCGGCCGTGACGCGCACCCCGGCCGCCTTGAGGCGGGTCTCCAGCTCCGCGGCATAGGCCGCCACCTTGTCGCTGATCGGCACGAGGCGCGCCTGCTCCGGGGCGAGCCACACCGGGAAATCGCCCGCGAAATGCTCGATCAGGACGCCGCAGAACCGCTCCATCGAACCGAAGGGGGCGCGGTGGATCATCACCGGCCGATGGGCGTTGTTGTCGGCGCCCGCGTACGATAGGTCGAAGCGGATGGGCAGGTTGTAATCGACCTGAACGGTGCCGAGCTGCCATTCGCGGCCGATCACGTCCTTCACGACGAAGTCGATCTTCGGGCCGTAAAAGGCGGCCTCGCCGGGCTCTTCGGTGAAGGGCACGCCCAGGGTGCGGGCGGCCTCGCGGCAGGCGGTCTCGGCCTTGTCCCAGTTCGCCGGATCGCCCGTGTACTTGTTCGAATCGGGGTCGCGCAGGCCGACGCGGACGCGGTATTCGGACATGCCGAGCGTCGTCAGGACGATTTTCACGAGGGACAGGCAGCCCAGGACCTCGGCGCCGACCTGCTCCTCGGTGCAGAAGAGGTGGGCGTCGTCCTGGGTGAAGCCGCGGACGCGGGTCATTCCGTTCAGTTCGCCCGATTGCTCCCAGCGGTAGACCGTCCCGAATTCCGCGAGGCGCACGGGCAGCTCGCGGTACGAATGCGGCTGCGAGGCGAAGATCTTGATGTGATGCGGGCAGTTCATCGGTTTCAGAAGGAAGCCGTCGAGCAGCTGGTTCTCCGGCCGCGTTCGGTCCGCCGCGATGACCTCGCGGCCGGAGCGCCGGTTGATTTCCTCCCGGAATTTTTCTGAGACGGCCTCCAGCCGCGCCATCATCTCCCCGCAGGAGCAGCCCTCCCGCAGGACGTGGGCGAGCGATTCGTTCTCCACGAGGGGCGAGAACTGCGAGTCCTTGTAGTAGGGAAAATGCCCGGAGGTCTTGTACAGCTCCAGCTTGCCGATGTGGGGCGTGAACACCTGCTGGTAGCCCTGCTTGCGCAGCTCCTCGCCGATGAAGTTCTGGAGCTCCTGCCGGACGATCGCTCCGGCCGGCGTCCAAAGGATGAGCCCCTGCCCAACCTCATCGTCGATGACGAACAGCTTCAGGTCCTTGCCCAGCTTGCGGTGGTCCCGCAGCTTGGCCTGCTCAAGCCGCTCCAGGTGCTGGTCGAGCTCGGCCTGGGTGGGGAACGCCGTCCCGTAGATGCGCTGGAGCTGCTTGTTGCGTTCGCTGCCGCGGTGGTACGCCCCGGCGATGTTCAGAAGCTTGACCGCGCCGATACGGTCCGTCGAGGGGACGTGCGTGCCCGCGCAAAGGTCCATGAACTCGCCATTTTGATAGAACGAGATCGCCTCGCCGGCCGGAATGTCCTGCAGGCGCCCCAGTTTGTAGCGCTCCTGGCCCCGCTGGCGGATCAGCGCCGCGGCCTCCTCGCGGGAGACCTCCTGCCGCACGAAGGGCTGGTTCTCCGCAATCACCCGCTTCATCTCGGTCTCCACCCGCGCCAGGTCCTCCTGGGTCAGCTTATGGTCCAGGTCGATGTCGTAGTAGAACCCGGTGTCCGTCGGCGGCCCGATGTCGAGCTTGGCCTCCGGAAAGAGGCGCAGCAGGGCGGTCGCCAGCACGTGGGACGCCGAGTGGCGCAGTTCTTCGATGGGGGTCATCGGCATGGGT
>JBOHXF010000477.1:0-1688 GCA_050737455.1 Opitutaceae bacterium
CCGCCAGGCTTTCCCCCGCCTCGGCCTCCCGGACACGCCCGGCCCACTCGCGGCACACCGGGGCCGGAAAACGATCGGCCGGAAAGCACCATGACCTGAATCGGCCGTGGAAAAGCCCGCTGTCACCCGCCGCCATCGCGCCGAAGGTGTCGCCGTGGTAGCCGCCGGCGAGCCCGATCACCCCGCGCTTTTCCGCGCGCCCGCGGAGCTGCCAGAACTGGAATGACAGCTTGAGGGCGACCTCGACCGCGCCGGCTCCATTGTCGCTGAAAAACACCCGCTCCAGCCCCCCGGGGGCCAGTTCGGACAGCGTCCGCGCGAGCTCGGCCGCGGGCGGATGCGCGAGGCCGAGCAGCGTGGTGTGCGCCACGGCGTCGAGCTGCCGGCGAATGGCCGCGTTGAGGTCGGGATCGTTGTGCCCGTGGACGTTCGTCCAGATCGAAGCGGTGCCATCGAGGTACTCCCGGCCCTCCGTGTCGACAAGCCAGCCTCCCCTCCCGGAGGCGATCGCGAGCGGCGGCATCTCCAGGTATTCCCGCATCTGGGTGAACGGATGCCAGAGGTGCCGCCGATCGGCCGCGTGCACCGGCGTCCCGCCCGGCGAAACCGATGCGGCGCCGAAAATGGGATCCGCCGGCGAATGGCTGGGCTCCGGCTGGGTCGTCATGGGTCCGGTGCCGCCACGCTGCGGATCCGAACCTTCGAACACAAGCCTCCTGTTAAGCGGGGCCACCCAACGAGCTTAACAGTCCGCCGAAAGGGGACGCCGTTCAATCGGCCCTTCACGACTCGCTGGAGGCCGAACCGCGCCTACCTGCCCATCACAAGCTTACAAAACAATGCGACGGCTGGGCCGGCGCTTTGGCAACCCGCCGGCAAGGAAGGCCCCGGGGCTCGGCACGCCTATTCCTTGTCGCCGTCGTCCCCAATGGCCTCCACCGGGCAGCCCTCCAAAGCCTCCATGCACTGCGCGATCTCCTCTTCGGTTGTCGGCTGCTTGTGGACGAACGAATGCCCCCCTTCGTCGTTGCGGGTGAAGAATGCCGGGGCGGTCTCCCGGCACAAGTCGCAGTCGATGCACTGCTGATCGACGTAGAACTTCCCGGCGACATTGGTGGGCCATTTGTCGGATTTGTTGGCCATGTTGGTAGCGGATAACAAGGGGCCGCCCGCCCCCTCTGTCAAGCACCGGACCCGGGCGGCCGCCCACCCCGCCAGGCCGTTCCGTTCCGGGCGTTTGCCGCTGTGCGGGCCCGCGCCGGAGCGATCCCATTTCAGAGCGGTGTCACCGACGATGAATCGGCCTCCGGCACCTCGCGGGCGCATTTTTGAGGTAGCGTAAAGGCGCCTCCGCGGATAGTCTGTTGGCATGCTGTCCGACCGGTCCTACATGCGCGATGCCACCCCTCGGGGACGGCCTTCGGCACTTGTGTGGATCCTCTGCGCCACGGCCGCGGTGTTCGTTCTGCAAAACCTTGCCACCCGGGTGCTCGGGGCGGGCTATCTCCTGGAACGCTGCTTCGGCCTATCGATCGGGGGTCTGCGCTCCGGACACGTTTGGACGCTGATCACCTATGGGTTCCTGCATCCTCAGAATGACCTGCTGGACATCATTTTCATCGGCCTGACCATTTATTTTCTCGGCCGCGACCTCCTGCCGGTCATGGGCTCGCGGAGATTCCTGGGGT
>JBOHXF010000478.1:0-2157 GCA_050737455.1 Opitutaceae bacterium
TCGCCCTTCCTGCGCTTTCGGCTCAACGGCCGGCTTGTCTCCAGAGGTGAATACGAGACGGCCATTTCGCGCGGGCTCCTGAACGGCTGGCTGCCCGCGACCGAAACCCTCTACCGGCAGGCGGACACCGGCGCCGGCTGGGAAGAATTGGTCTTCACGGGCCTGTACCGGGGCCGGCGCGGGCTATTCATCCGCTTCCGCATCGGCAATCTTTCGGCCGGCCCGAAGACGGTCGACTTCGCCCTGCAGGCGCCGGGAATGGGCGGTTCGCTCGATTTTCGGGGAGGCGCGGTCACGGTCGTGACTCCGCTGCGGACGGGGGAAAAGTTCGACTATCCGCCGTTCGCAAAGGAGCAGGCGGCGGACCTGCGGCGGCTCAAGTCGCCGCTGCGCATCCCGCTCTCGGCGAGCCTGCCGCCCGCGGACCGGAACGGCCTCGCGGTCTGGACGTTCCGGCTCGGCGCCGGCCGGACCCGGGATCTGTATCTGTTTCTCCCGGGGGGCGGCCGGCAGGGGCCGTCCTCGACCCGGATCTGTCCGGACCGGATTGCAGCCGCGTTTTTCCAAGGGCTGCTCGGCGAGTACGACGTTTGGAGCCGGTTCCTCGCTTCGGGCGCCCGGATTTCCCTGCCGGAGCCGGGGCTGGAGGACGTGTTCGATGCGACCCTCGTTCAAACCCTGGTGTCGGTCGACGGCGACGAGCCGCGCGGCGGCTTCACCTACTACCAAGGCTACTGGCCCTTCTGCACCCTGCATCAGATCCGGCTGATGCTGGACACCTCCCACCCCGATTACGCCCGGCGCTACCTCACGGCCTTCATGGAGCGGCGGATCCGGGACGACGGGCGGTTCTGGTTCGACGAGAGCCAGGAGCAGTACCAGGTCTCCGACGCGGGGGATTTCCTTGCCGTGCTCGCCCGCTATTATTGGCAGACCGGCGACGCGTCGGTCATCACCTCCTACCAAGGGCCGATCGACCGGGTGCTCGCCTTGATCCGCCGCCGGCGCGAGGCCTCGATGAAGCGCTTTCCGCCGGGGAACCCGCGGCGCGGCATGATCGAGGGCTCGCTCGAGAACGACGTGCCCGCTCCCGATTATCTCTACACCAACAACGCGCCGATCTGGGCCGGGATGAGGGACTACGCCGAGGCGCTCGGCGAGGCGGCGAAACAGGCCGGCGACCCGGCGCTCGGCAGGAAGGCCGCGGAGCTCGCCGCCGACGCGGCCGGCTTCCATCGCGACCTGCGCGCCTCGTTCGAGAAGTACGCCGTGGAGCGCGACGCCCAAGGCCGGCCGTACTTCTTTACCATCGCGCCGAACGATGACGGGAAGGCGTCGCGCTACCTGACCAATCCGTACCTCGACGACTACCGGCGCTTTCAGAGCCAGCCGCGCATGATGGCGACGGATTTTCTCACCGACGCCGAGATGCGCGGCTTTTACCGCTATCAGGCGGACCATGACGCCACGGTCCTCGGCGTGCGCCGGTGGCGGCCCGACATCCTGGACGATTTCGTGTCGTTCGACTGCGCCTTCCAGCGCGCGCGCCTCGGCCTGAGCCGCGCGTACCTGATGAAGTTTTTCGCGTACCTGCAGGGCCTGTCGGGCAACGGCACCTGGACCGCCTTCGAGGAGGCCGACGTCGCGCCGAGGGGTGGGTGGCGCGGACGGGATTGCTACCGCTTCGCCACGTTCGGCTTCCTGAACGGCTTCGACGGCCAGCATGCCACCAGCGCCATCCCCGAGATGGCGAAGGATATCTTCGCCGTGGACAATCCGGGCGGCGGAAGCGTCACCCTCGCCGGCGCGGTTTCGCTCAACTGGCTCGCGACGGGCCGGCCGGTCGTCGCGCGCGACCTTGGTTCGCGCTACGGATCGATCGACCTAAGCCTGCGTTACGATCCGAAGGCGCGGGCGATCACGGTGACGATTACGGCCGCTCCCGGCCGGACGATACCCGAGGCGAGGGTCCGCCTGCGCGATCCTCGCGGCGGCAGGCTCGCCTCGGTCAACCGGTCCGGGGTCCGGCTCCTGCCGGAGCCCGGCTGGGCGATCCTGAAGAACGTCACCGGGACTGTCCGGTTTACGGCGAAGTTCTCGGGCTGAAGGGGCAAAGCGGCAAAGGGGTCATGACCCATTTCCCTTTCACATCAGCGC
>JBOHXF010000479.1:0-5278 GCA_050737455.1 Opitutaceae bacterium
CGGCGAAAACCGATCGGCCGCCAGGCCGGTTTGTTCGAAGGCGCGCCGATGCTCGGCGAGCCAGGACGGCAGGAGCAGGGAGAAGCGGTGGGCGAACAGGGCCCGGCCCATCCGCTCTTCGGCGGCCCCGCCGCCCAGGACTTCGGTGTCCGCGAAGGCCGGGTCGGCCGCGAGCAGGCTGGCGAACTGCTTTGCGGCGCCTGCGGGGGCCGTGCCGGGATGGCCGGGGTCGCGCAGGACGAAGAGCAGAACCCGCGCCTGAACGCCCTGGGCCAGGCTGCGGACGAGCGCGAGCTCGGGCGAGCGCTCGTTCCGGGGGACCAGGTCGAGGACATTGGTCGAGATCTTGCGTGAATAATCGAGGCGCGCGAGCCACAGGCCGCAACCGGCCGTGAAAAGCACAAGCGCGGCGAGCGCGGGAATCCGTTGGCGCCGCGGAGTCATGCCCGGTGATCGGTTTTTGCGCCCATGGGCCTAGGCGCCGTCAGGGAACAGCGTCTTCATGCTTCTGGAGGCGCGCCACGGGCGGGAGAACGGGCCGCATGCGAAGGTTGCTTGTTGCCGCCCCTTTATCGGAAATATTTCGCGAGGACGCCGGGCCCGAAGCGGACCCGCTCCACCGTGCGGCTGAGCGCGATGTCGATATGCTCGCCGGGCGATTTGATCAGCTGGATCGACCGCGGCAGGTCGCCTTCGCCCAGGATGATCGCGGCGGCGAAGGCGCCCGCATCCGCACCTCCCCGCGGGCGCAGTTCGAGGGTCCAGGCATCGCCCGAGCGGCTCCCGGAGATTCGGAACCGCCGGGCGAGCTCCACCGGGTTGAAGCGCAGGATATCGAGCAGCGCGGAGACGGCCGCCCCAACGCGTCCTGCGGCCGGCAGGGCGCGCTGCCGGCCGTCCGGCTGTCGGATCAGAATGCCGCGCGAGTCCACGATCAGAATGCTCCGCTCCGGTATTTCGTAGTCCAGGCTGAGGCCCCGCCGGGGCGAGATCCGCACCTCCCCTCGAAGCACGATGGGCGTCCGCCGGAAGGGGACGAACCGGCGCTCCTCGAAACCCGATTCGCGGTCGCCGCGGAGGGCGAGCCGCGCGAAAAGCGCCCGCCAGGCGGGATCCGAAAGCCGGATCGGAGAAGGGGCCGCCCGAGCCGCTCCCGATAACAGCGCCAGCGCGCCCGCGAGCAGCAGAACGGCGCCGCCGTGCCGGCGTCGCGGCGCGCGGGCCCGCTTGAGCCGGAGCACCTCGGGCCAGCGCCGGAGCGCCAGTTCGGAAAAGAGCCTCATATGCACCCAGATCAGCAGCAGATTGTCGCGTGCGTAGCGAAAATGCGACACGCCGCCCTGACCGCGGCTCAAATAGCGGCAGGGCGCCGGAAGGTTGACGGCCGGCGTGCCGTCCCAAAAGGCCCGGACGGCCGCTTCGTGGTCGAAATCGAAACGGCGCGCCCACGCGGTTGCGGCGAAAACGCGGCGAAGCGCATCCAAGGGGTACACGCGGAATCCGAACAAGGGGTCGGCGATGGCGCCGCTGAATGTTTCCAGCCTGGCCATCGCGATCGACAGCTTGCGGCCCCGCAGCCGGAGCGCCGGAGCTTCCGGTCCGAAAATCGGCCGGCCGAGGATCATCGCCCCAGGGTTAAGGGCGGAAGCGCGCATGAACGCGGCGATCGCGCCGGCCGGATGCTGCCCGTCGGCGTCCATGGTGAGGGCATGGGTGTAGCCGGCGGCGATAGCCGCCGCCGCGCCCGCCTCGATGGCCGCGCCCTTGCCGCGGTTGCGGTCCAGCACGAGCACGCGCACCCGGGAGTCTTGCGCGGCTCGGGCGCGAATCGGCGCGTCGCTTCCGTCGGTGCTGCCGTCGACGACGATCCAGACCGGGGCCCAATGGCGCAGCGCTTCGTCAACCGTGGCCGCCAGCCGGAGGCCCGGATTGTACGACGGAATGAGGACCAGATGCGTGGCGGAATTCGTCATGTCTGGCGCCGCACGCCCGCGATGAACCGTTCCCGGACTTCCGCGACTATGTCGGCGATCGCCCGTTCCGGCGAAACCGCCACCGTTCCGGCGGCCTGCACGCGATAGAGGCTGGGCGCGCGGGGCGCCCGCCACCAAGCTCCGCCGCGCGGAAGCAGGTCCCGGTTTGCCCGGATCACGAGCACCTCGACCGGCAGGCGCGCCCGCCGCGCGATCAGCGCGAATCCCGGCTTGAGCTCGTTGCAGTCGGCCGCGGGCGCGGTGCGCGTGCCTTCGGGGAAGATGAGGACGGTGCGCCCCCCCGCCGCCTCGTCGGCCAGGCGGCGGATGAGATCGACACCGGCGTTGCCCGGAGCGTAGCCGGCGAGCCTCGCGGCCGGTCCCAGGAGCGGATTGTCGAGGAGCCGGGCCTTGAAGATCGTGATCGCATCCGGCAAGCGGGAGAGCAGGAAGGTCGCGTCCAGGAGACTCGGATGGTTCGCCACGTAAATGGCGGGACGGGCGAGGCGGCCCGGCGGCGCATCCCATTCGAAGGCGACCAGTCCGGCGAATTCGAGCCACGCCGTCCACACCTGAAAGAGCCGCCTGATGGCCGCGCGGACCCATCCTCCGAAGCGTTCCCGCGGTCGGGAAAACAGCAGCAGGACGAGGCAGACGCTGTTCAACGCCAAAGCCCCGGCCGCGAACACCAGCCACGACATGAGGTAGGCGATTTGAACTAAACCGCGCTTCAGCATGACGTCGGGTCCGGCGCCGATTCGGAGGCGAGAGGGTTCATCGGCGTGAAATTGAACCAAAGGTACGGATTGCGGCGCAACTGGGCCTCGACCAGCCCGAGAAAAGCCTGAAAATGGGCCCGGGCGCGGTCAAGATTCGCCTCCTTGTCGCTTCCGTCCGGCTCGAATACGGGGGAGGCGTGGACGAGCGCGGTGGCGGCGCCGTCGGGAATTCCGAGGCAGAGCGCGACGGGTCGGCGAAAGATGAGCGCAAGATGGTAGATGGTCATCGGAAACAGGCGGCGCTCGCCGAGGAACGTGAATGGTTCAAGCTTCGCGCTGAATTCCGGCCGGTCGCACTGCATCGCGACCGATCCGCCGGAGTCCATGGCCTCCTTGAGGGCGAAGACCAGATTGTCCCGGTCGTTCACCCAGATGAAGCGGACGGTGTGCTCGAAGCGCCCGGCGAGCCGACGGGTTTCGGGGGAATTGTCGACCTGCAGCCGGACCATGAAAATGCGGCGATGGAACTGGCCCAGCATGAAGCCGAGCAGGTCGGCGTCGCCCACGTGGAAGGTGCCTAGCAGCGCGGGGCGGCCGGCGGCCAGAAGCGAGGAGAACTCTCCCGAATCCGGATTCACGCTGCAGCGGAACGGCCGTCCATCCGCCGCGCGCAGCTTGCGGACCAGCGCCTGGGAGAAGGCGAAAAAATGCCGCCAGACATCCTGCAGGCCGGCCGGGCGCCCGAGCGCGCGGGAGAGATAGCGGCGGGAGTGGCGCCGCCTTCCCGTCATGGCGGCGACGGCGATCCAGGCTCCGGCCGCGAACAGCAGTTCGGACAGGGCGCGAGGCACCGCGGCGTCGACCCGGGTCACGAGGAGGTAACCCCAGTTCGGACCGGGATTGCGCGGCGCGGATTCGGCTTTGCGGAGGCTCAACGCCATTGCAGGACAAGGGTGCAGCCGGGGGCCGCCGCCCGACGGAGAGGCTTGCGTCCGGCGATGGCCTCGGCGAAGTCGCTCAGGGAAAGGGCGCCGTCAACCGAGCCGTCCTCTTCGAGTGACAGCCGGCCGATGAAATCCTTCCCCCCGTGGCGCTCCAGCGCGACAGCGAAGGCAAAGGTCTCCTCGCTGGCGAGGCCATGCTCGCGCAGCGACGATCCGCGTTCCTCGCCTCCGCAGAGAATGGCCCGCCGGCCGGCCGCCAGCAGGGCGGCTCGGGCGGCGCGGGCCAGGAGCGAGGATGCGCCGGTGAGCGGGAAAATCTCGTGCACCGGCTGCCGCCGCGCGATAAGCGCCTGTTGGATCGCGCTCGGATGGATCGAGGTTTGGAACAGGGTCGGACTCGGGTTGGGAAAGCTGGCGAGGTACTCCTCGAGTGTCCGATTTTCCGCATACGTGGAAGCGTACACGAGCGCGTCGTCCTCGCCGGGCCGGAGCCGATGGAGGACGCCGCCGATCAGAAGCCCGAGTTGGGTCATGCGCCGTGTGGCGCCGAGCGGAAACATCTCGCGAAGCCTTTGGCGGGTTTCGGCCGGGGATTCGAAGCCGGGAAGGTCCGCATCCGCCGCGGTGACGAACGCCTCAATCATGGCAGAGCAGGCAGGCCGCGTGCGCGCCGCCAAACGCGTTGCTTGCGAGAAGCACGGCGTCGAACTCCCGGTTGGCAAAGCTCTCCACGGCGACAGCGGATGAGAAGCACGGCGGGGCCGATCCGACCGTCCCGGGTGTTCGGCCCGTACGCACGGCGGCCAAGGCGACGGCCAGTTCCACGAGGCCGCAGCTTCCCAGCGTATGGCCGAAGCCGCCCTTCCAGGACACGAGCGGGGCTCCCGGAAAAAGCCGGGCCACCGCCTCCGCCTCCAATCTGCCGGCCTCGAGGGTTCCGGTGCCATGCCCCTTCACCCATAGGCGCCGGCCGTCCGCCGCGCGGGCGATCGGCGCCAGGCAGGCGGCGAAGCCTTCGCCATCGGGCCGGTTGGCCGTGAAATGATGCATTTCATTATGCAGCGCCTGTTCGGCGAGAACGAACGGCCCGGCTCCGCGATCCAGGACGACGAAGGCCGCGCCGTCGCCCAGGCCGATCGAGCCGGCGGGCCGGTCGGCGTAGGGCGCGGGCATTTCCGAGTTTAGAATCTTGAGGGCGTGGAACCCTCCGGTGACGAAGGGGCTGATGAAGTCGAAGCTGAACACGAGCGCGCGGTCGGCGAGACCCCGTTGCAGCGCGCGGGCGGCCAGCGTCAGGCCCACATGGGCGGAGACGCAGGCGTGCGAGAGCACCGTGACATCGGGCCCCCAATGGAAACGCGCCCGAAGGGATTCGACGATCTGGTAGGGAGTTCCGTACGGCAGGAAGCGCGGGTCGAGTGTCCTGCGGAACGCGTACAGGCTTCCGACGCCGAAGTTGCTGCTCGTTATGAACAGCGGATGGCGCCGTTCGCCCCACGGCCCCGCGGGGATTTCCGCCGCAAGGCGGTCGAGTTCCGCAAGCCAGCCGGGAGGCACCGTCTCGTCCAGAAGCCGTCCTCGGGAAAGGGCGATCGGCACGAGATCGCCCCCGTCCTCGCCGAGGACGGGCCGCAGGGAAAGG
>JBOHXF010000480.1:0-11086 GCA_050737455.1 Opitutaceae bacterium
GTGCCGGATCATGGATTTCGGGAAGTACGTCTACGAAGAGCAGAAAAAGCACTCCCATGCGAAGACCACCGCGAGCAAGATCAAGGAGATCGAGTTCACGGCCCGCATCGCGCAGAACGACTTCGTCACGAAGCTGCGGCACGCCGAGGGGTTTCTCGCCCACGGCAACAAGGTGAAGCTGCGGCTCAAGTTCCGCGGACGCGAGATGGCGCACACCGAAATCGGCTTCGAGGTGATCAAGCGCGGGGTCGCGGAACTCGCGGGCATGGGGCATCCGGACGCCGAGGCGAAGCTCATCGGCCGGAACATCAACGTCATGCTGACCCCTTTGCCGGTGAACAAACGCAAACCCAAGCTTCTCACCCTGGAAGAGGTCGAGGCCGGGGCACGGGAGGCGGAATCTGCCCCCGCCGACGACGCTGCGCAGACCTCGTCGGCCAGCGCCTGAAGCCGTAGGGACCCGCGTTTGGGCACGTTGACCGGCAACTACCGTCGGGCCGCCCGGCTGCTGGCGCTTGCTGCCGCGTGCCTCGCTCTGGGCGGCATCCGCGCCCCCGCGGCGCCTGGCCGGACGCGCCGCGTTTCCTATGTCAGCATGATCGACGTGTGCCGCTGGCTCGGATTGCGCTTCGAGTTCTCGGCAAACGGCCGCACCATGACGATCGAAAACCGCGAGCACCGCGGGGTGCTCCTGCCGCCCGGCCGCATCAATGCCCGCGAGATGAGGCTGGACGGGGTCCGGGTTTTCCTCGGGGACTCGGTGAGGGAGACCGGCGGGCGGTTTTTCGTCAGCCGCACCGATTACGAGAAGCGTTTGCTGCCGCTGTTCCGGCCGGACCTGCTCCGGCCGCGGCTCCGGCCGCCGCGACTGATCGTGATCGACCCGGGCCACGGCGGGATCGATCCGGGCGCGCAGAACCCGGCGTACCGACTCCAGGAGAAGAAGCTCACGCTCGACGTGGCGCTCAGGCTCAGACCGCTTCTCGAGGCCCAGGGCTGGACCGTGATCCTGACCCGCACGCGCGACACGCAGCTTTCGACCTCGAAGCTGACGGACCTCGAGATGCGTGCGGACATCGCCAACCGGCGTCACGCGGACCTCTTCCTCAGCATCCATTTCGACGCGGATGCCAATCCGAACGTCCGGGGCTCGGAAATCATGACATTCGCGCCTGTCGGCCAGCGGTCCACCGACGGCTGGGGCCTGCGCGAGGACGATTCCCTGGCGGAGGTATCGCCGGGCGACCGCAGCGTCCCCTGGAGCAACGTGCTGGCCCACGACCTTTACCGAAGCCTGATCCGCAACCTGCGGACCGAGGACCTGGGGGAGCGCATCCGCCATGTGGCCGTCCTGCGCTATGTCGACTGCCCGGGAGCGCTCGTCGAGCCGGTGTTCATCAGCAATGCCGGCGAAGCGGCGCGCGCGGCCCAGCCGGCCTTTCGGGAGCGGATCGCCGAGGCCCTCGCGGCGGGCCTGCGCGATTACGCGTACGAGCTCGACCGGTTGAATGGCCGGTCGGCGGGGCTTTCGCCTCCGCGGCGGCCCTGATCGGGGGGCTCGACGCGTCCGGGCGCCCGCGCTTTTAGCGCTGCAATCTCCGCCGGAATGCGTTTGAACCGGCGGCATGAAATCCATGTTTCGGCTCTCGGCCGTTGGGCGGCCGGCCGCGGTTTGCGCGGCCGCGGTCATGTGTGCGGCGGTCGCGCGGGCGTGGGATTATCCGGGCCACCGCATGATCAATCAGATCGCGATGGCGGCGCTGCCCCCCGATTTCCCGGCGTGGGCCAGGACGGGGCCGGGAGCCGACCGCATCGCCTACCTTGCGGGCGAGCCCGACCGCTGGCGGGACACGAAGCTGGCCCCGCTGGAGCACTACAACGGCATGGATCATTACATCGATCTGGAGCAGCTCCCCGAGGCGGGGATAGCCCTGGATACGCTGACCCCGTTCCGCTACGACTTTTGCATCGAGTTTGCGAAGGGGCGCGCCGCCCACGCGGACCGGTTCCCCCCGATCGACGTCAGGAAGGACTGGGATCACTCGCGCGCCTGGCCGGGCTTCCTCCCGTGGACCATGTACGAGTACTACGCGAAGATCCAGGTCGAGTTCTCCATTCTGCGGACCCTCGAGCGTCATGGCGGGACCCCCGACGAGATCGAAAACACGAAGGCGAGCCTCATTTACATGATGGGCGTGATGGGCCATTATGTCGGGGACGGCTCGCAGCCCCTGCATACGACGATCTATCACCACGGCTGGGTCGGACCCAATCCCCACGGCTATACGACCGACTACCGCTTTCACGAATGGATCGACGGCGGCTTCATCCGGAAGGCGGGGATCAAGCTGGGTGAACTCCTGCCGCAATCCCACATCGTCCGGCCCTTCTCGGTAGCTCCGACGGCGAAAGAGCGCTATCCCGTGTTCGCCGACATCGTCCAGTACCTCGAACGGCAGAACCGGGAAGTGGAGCCGCTCTATCGTTTGGAGAAGGAAGGCAAGCTCCAGGGGCCGGGCCCGGAAAGCGCCGAAGGGCGGGCCTTCATCGACGGCCAGCTCGTCAAGGGCGGGGAAATGCTTGCCCGGCTTTGGCTGACGGCCTGGCGCAATCCGACGCCCTGCGGCTATCTTCAGCGGGAGCTGATGGCCCACGCCACCCCGGCCCCGTAGACGAAAGGACGGCCCCGAGCCTGACGCCGGTTTCGAGGCTGCGGTTTTGACACGACTAAATGGGTTCGCCGGCCCGCCCGGAGCGGGTCGCGAAGTCGAGCTTTGGGTTCGATTCGAGATGGGCGGCGATCTCCCCCGCGAAGACTGCGGCGAAATCGGCGAACTTCTTCTCGCCGAGGCCGGGCAGCCCCTGCATTTCCCCGGGGACCGCAGGGTAGCGGCGGGCCATCGATCGCAAGGTGGTGTCGCCGAAGATGACGTACGCGGGCACCGACCGCTCATCGGCCAGGCGCTTGCGCAGCGCGCGCAGGCGCTCGAAGAGAATTTCGTCGAAAGGCCCGTCGGACGGAGCGCGAGATGGCGCCCGGCGCGCCTTCGGACCGGCGAGCGGCTTGGGTAATGGCACCGGCCGGCGCTCCGTGAGGACCGCCAGGCCCTCGGCGGTTAATTCAAGGACGGCGTACTCGCCGTCCTTTACGGCTAGAAACCCGAGTCGGAGGAGCTCCCGGCCGGTGGCCAGCCACTCCGCCCGTGGGCGGTCGCGGCCGATGCCATAGGTCGTGAGCCTGTCGTGGCCCCAGCGGCGGATCTTATCGCTGTCCGCGCCGGTGAGGACCTCGGCGACGTGATTTGCGCCCACGGCGAATCCACCGGCGCGCCGGATGCGGTACACGCAGGAGAGGAACTTTTGGGCGTCGAGCGTGCCGTCGTAGGCTTCGCGCGGCTGAAGGCAGTTGTCGCACGCCCCGCAGGAATCGAGGGCGAAGGCCTCTCCGAAGTAGCGTAGGAGCGCGGCCCGGCGGCAGTTGGAGCTCTCGGCGAAATTCAGGATCTGCCGAAGCTGGGCTCCCGCGATCGCCCGCTCCTGGTCTCCGTTCATCTGCTCGATGAAGTGGCGCTGCTTCGCGGCGTCGCCGGAGCTGTAGAGCAGAAGGCACTCGCCGGGCAGGCCGTCGCGGCCCGCCCGGCCCGTCTCCTGGTAGTAGCCCTCGATGTTTTTCGGCAAGTCGTGGTGCACGATCCATCGGACGTTCGGCTTGTTCACGCCCATCCCGAACGCGATGGTCGCGCAGACGATGCGGACGTCGTCCCGCAGGAAAGCCTCGTGGACCTTGCAGCGCTCCGGCGGCTCGAGGCCGGCGTGGTAGGCTGCGGCGGGCAGGCCGCGGGCCTTGAGCTCCGAAGCGGCGCGTTCGGCCCCGGCGCGGGTCGCGCAGTAGACGATGCCGCTTTCGCCGTCGCGATACGCGAGGAAATCCAGAATCTGGCGAAGAGGCTTGTCCTTGGGCAGAACCCGATAGGTGAGGTTAGGCCGGTTGAAGCTCGCGGCGAAAACCGCCGCGTCCCGAAGGCCGAGATGGCGGACGATTTCGCGCTGGACGCGTTCGGTGGCCGTCGCCGTCACGGCCAGAAAGGGCACCTCGGGCAGGGTCTCGCGCAGCCGGCCAAGCTGGCGGTATTCCGGTCGAAAATCGTGGCCCCATTCCGAGACGCAATGGGCTTCGTCGATGGCCACCGCATCCACGTTCCATTTGCGGAGGTTCTCCGCCCATCCCTCCAGGAAGAGCCGCTCCGGCGCGGCGTAGAGGAGCTTGTACTCGCCATGATGAAGCCCGCGCAGACGCCTCCGCGCCTCAGGCTCGTCCAACGTGGAGTTCAGGAACGTGGCCGCCACCCCTGTCGCCCGAAGGGCGTCCACCTGATCCTTCATGAGCGCCACGAGCGGCGAGACGACGAGCGTGAGGCCCCCACGCACCAGGGCCGGCAGTTGGAAGCAGAGCGATTTCCCGCCGCCGGTGGGCAGCAGGGCGAAAATGTCGCGCCCGGAGAGGCTCGCTTCGATGATTTCGCGCTGTTGTGGCCGGAAGGAATCGTAGCCGAAGACCTTCTTCAGAAGTCCGTCGAGATCGGTGCTGGCGCCGGTCGCTGGCATGTTCACCCAGCAAGAAGGTAGCACGTGCGGCGCGCAAGGGAGAGTACCGCCTCTCTCGGCGGCGCGGTTTGGCCGAAGCTTACGGTGTCGGCGCCGCGGCGATCTTGCCCCGGGCGGGCAATATCCCGCGACGGGGGCTGTGGGCCGCCGGCCCTCAGGCCAGCGAGGGCGCGAAGGGATTGCCGCTCGAACGCGCGGGCTCGAACCACTCGGCGGGCGCCGCGTCCGGCGCGAATTCCGGGCAGGCCTCCGCGAGGCGCGCCCGCAGGCGCTCCCTCGCGCGGGCGATCCGGCTCTTCACCGTCCCCGGATTGATCCCGAGCTGCTGCGCGATCTCGTCGTACGAACGATTGTGCAGGTTGCGCAGGGTCAGGATCTCCCGGTGGTGGGCGTCCAGCTTCTCCATGCACGTGGCGACGAGCTCCGAGAACTCCTCGCGCGAACTCTCGTGCGCCGGGTCCGGGCTCGAGGAGGCGAAGAGATCCGCGAGCGTCGCGTCCCCGTCCTCGCCGATCGGGCAGTCGAGCGAGAGCGTGGCGTGCCGGCGGCGCCGGAAGAAATACCAATACCGATTGCGCGCGAGATTGACCGCGATCCGGTGGAGCCAAGTGGCTAGGGAGGAGTCGCCGCGGAACCGCGGCAGGTTGCGGTGGGCCCGGATGAACGTGTCCTGCGTGATCTCCTCGGCATCGGCATGATTGTGCAGGAGGCTGTGCGCTACCGCGAAGATCTTGGCCTGATAGCGGCGCATGATCTCCACGAACGCCTCCTCGTCGCCGCCGACGAAACGGCGAACCAATTCGGTGTCGGGAACGGCCGCGCCATCCTGGGCGTCCTCGGCTTGCGCATGATGCGCAGTCAGTCGCGAAGCGGGAGTGTGGGCCGTTGTTGGAGAGGTTGTGTGTGTTGTCATGAAGCGAAGTTTGCCTCTCCCCTACCTCAATTCGTGCCAGGTTCGCCCGAATTCCGATGAGTCACTGGTTATGAACAGCTTAAACATTCTGGGTGCCACGCCTCCGGCACCGGCGCGCATTCCGGTCCATGCATTTTACAGGGACGCGCCGGTTCGTTTGGGCAAAATGCACATCGCATGTCGGCAGCCGCGGCACTCCTGGATTTCCCCTGAAGGCGCACCCGTCACGGCGAACAACGAGTCCACCCTTGGGAAGGTTCGCCGGGATGAGGCAACGGGCCGGGGCCATCGTTTCATTCATTGAGGCGCCTCATTTGCTCCCGGAAATCCGACCGGACCGGCACGCGACGTGCGCGCACGTGAAGGTCCCGTGACACGCTCCGCTACCGGTTGTTGGTGCTTGACTGGCTCTTACGCCGGGACAGACCATCCATCGTACCCTAGCTTCCCGCCGGTCCGATCCGGCAATTGGTCATGTAGACACATAAATTAATGTATACGAAATGTTTGCGTCAATTTTTGTCGGGGCTGACCGCCCTTGCATTATCGCTTCTCGCCGGCACCCAGGTCCTTGGCCAAGGGGTCACCACGGCCGGCATTTCCGGTTTCGTTCTTGATGGCGCGGGGGCTCCGGTCGTCGGGGCGACCGTCACCGCCGTTCACGTGCCCAGCGGCACCCGGGCCGTCGCGACGACGCGTTCCAACGGCGAGTACAATTTCGACGGGCTGCGGACCGGCGGTCCTTATTCGATCACCGTGACCGCGGACAATTATTCGTCCGCGGCGAAAACCGGCGTGTTCCTCGACGTCGGATCGGTTTTCGAGGCGAACTTCACGATGGCGGGCGGGGAAGTCGTGAAGATGGCGAGCATGAACGTCACCGCCACCCCCGACGATGAGGTCTTCGACCCCAGCGTGATGAGCAACGCGACCTCGCTCAGCGCGCGGGAGATCCAGATGGTCCCGACGATCCGCCGCGACGTCCAGGATGTGGAGAACCTGGACCCGCGCGCCAACATGCTCCAGGTGAGCCCGACGGACACGCAATACGCCATCAGCTTCGAGGGCCAGAATCCCCGCGAGAATCTGTTCCTGATCGACGGTGTCTCCGCGACCGACAACTTCGGCCTGAACTCCAACGGCTACGCGGGCTTCCGCAACCCTCTGCCTCCCGAGTGGATCGAGTCGATGGCGCTGGATCTCAATCCGTACGACGTGGTCCTCAGCGGCTTTTCCGGCGGCGTCCTCGACGCCACGCTCAAGAGCGGAACAAACGACTTCCACGGGTCGCTGTATGGCTATTACATGGGGACGCGGATGCGGGGGCCGGACCCGGTGCCGAACTCCATCTACGGGTCGCACGAACCCATCCAGATGCACACGACCGGCGGGACGTTCAGCGGCCCGATCATTCCGAACAAGCTTTTCTTCTTCGTGGGATATGACGCCTTTCGCGAAATAGCAACGCCGCCTGTCGAGGAGTTCATCCCGGACAACTCCGACGGAGACTATAGCACCATCATCAAGCAGGCGCAGGCGTACGGCTTCAATCCGGGCACCTTCACCGCCGTCAACCACCTCTGGCAGCAGAATTTCGTCGCGAAGCTCGACTGGAACATCAGCGACTCCCAGAAGTTCGAATTCACGTTCCGGCACACGGCCGGCGAGGCGCCGAATTTCTACGACTTCACGTCGAGCTACGGGACGTCGCTGAGCTCTTCCTGGTACGCCACCTATCGCACCGACCAGTCCTACACGGCCAAGCTCAACAGCGACTGGAGCCAGTTCGTTCCAAATCTCCACACCGAAATCGAGGCCACGTACAAGCGGTATAACGGCACGGCCGCCCTCAACGGCTCGGATTTCCCCGCCGTCACGATCAACAACGTGCCGGGCACGAGCATTGCGGGCGGCACGGCGCCCTACAGCGTGTTTTTGGGCCAATATTGGGCCTACCAGAAGAACAACATCTACACTTGGGAGCAGGAGGAGCATGCCTACGCGGATTATTCGATCGGCGCGCACACGTTCAAATTCGGCGTCCAGCTCGATCGCACGTCCTACACGGACACATTCATCCCCAATTATCTCGGCAGCTACACGTTCGACTCGATTGCCGACTGGGAGGCGGGAACACCCACCGCAGCTGAACAGGAGACGCCGAATCCGGGCTACACGCTGGGCGATGACCTTTCCCATTACTACCTGCTGGATATCGCGCCCTTGATCGAGGACACCTGGCACGTCAACGACGCCTTGACCCTCATGGGCGGCGTCCGGGCCGACTATCCCTACGAGCCGCAGAATCCGCTCGCCAGTTCGATCTTCGAGAAGGCGTACGGCTACGCGAACAATTCGACGATGAACGGCAACTACACGATCTCGCCGCGTCTTGGGTTCAACTACAATTTTCCGACCAAGCGCAAGACGCAGCTTCGAGGTGGCATCGGACTGTTCCTCGGCCAGAACCCCGTGGTATGGGTCGAGAACTCCTTCAACAATGCTGGCCAGCTCAATACGCTGACGGACTACATCAGCACCTCCTCGGCGCCGACCACCGCGGTCATCCCGGGCTACACCTTTACCGGGGCAAAGCCGACGCCCTTGCCGGTGAACCCCGGCACTTCGGCCCCGTCCTTCGACGTCACCTCCCCGGACTTCCATTGGCCCTCGGCCTGGAAGGAGAATCTCGCGCTGGACCGCGAGCTGCCCTTCTGGGGCGCCATCCTGACACTGGATGTCGATCTGTCCCAGGTGAACAAGGACGTGATCACCCGGAACTTGAACATGAAGACCGCCGCCTCCGGGCCGGCCTTCATGCCGGACGGTGCGATCCATTACAACGGCAACATCACGCCGGGCTATCTGGGCCCGTACAACCTGGGCCTCCCGGGAACGTCGACGTCGATCTCGAGCATCAGCTCCTCGAGCTTGTCCGCCAATCCCGCGACCGGACCGGTCTATCTCCTCACCAACACGAACAAGGGCGCCACCCAGGAGTACACGATCCAGCTGCATCGTCCGCTTCAGAATGGCTGGAGCTGGTCTTTCGCGTACACCCATACCCATGCCACCGAAGTGGACCCGGCCCCCTCGTCCGTGGCCTCCTCGAATTACGAGGACAATCCGTTCGTGAACCCGAACGACAACATCGCCTACAACTCCGCCTACGCGTCGCCGGACAAGTTCGTCGTCTGGGTGTCCAAGGAGTTTCACTTCCTGAAGCGCCGCAACACCGCGACCACGATCTCGGCCGACTTCATCGCGCAGACCGGCCAGGCGTACAGCTATGTCTTCAAGGGCGACGCCGACGGCTCCGGCCTCTCGGGCGACAGCCTGTTCTATGTGCCGACGGGCCCGAGCGACCCCAAGGTCACCTGGGGGAAGGCGAGCGAGGAGACGGCCTTCTTCTCGTGGCTCGCGCAGAATCCCGAGCTGGCAAAGTACGCGGGGCGGATCGCGCCGCGCAACGCCTTCTACGCCCCGTGGGAGAAGACGCTCGACGTTCATTTCGAGCAGGAGGTGCCCGTTTACGGGCCCGCCCGCCTCGTCCTGTTCGCGGACTGCTTCAATTTTGCCAACCTCCTGGACAAGAATTGGGGGCTCATCACGAACTACGATCCGCAGTACGAGGAGCGGACCGTGGCCGGGACGTTCCTCAATGCCGCGACCAACCAGTACATCTACACGTTCAATCCGGCCACGCTTGGGCCGGCCTTCGGCAGCACGGCGACCATCTACCCGGACATGTCGCGCTGGAGCGTGCAGGTCGGCGCCCGGATCGAATTCTGATCGGGAGCGCGCGCTCCATTCGTGTGGCGGCCGCCCTTCCCGGACGGCCGCTTTTGCTGGCGGGCAGGCGCGCCCCGTGGTAGCGGGAAATGCGTGGTTTCCCCCGTGAGTTCGCTCGCCGCCTCCGACCCGTCTGGCGCCGGCCGCCGGGCGGCCCGGCTCGGGGCCGCGGCCATCGCGCTCGCGACGACGCTGGCGTACCTTGGCAGCTTCCGGGGCGTTCTCGTTCTCGACGATCTGGGGACGATCGCCCGGAACCCGACCCTGCAGGGGCTATGGTCCTCCCTCGAGCCGCCGAGGAGCGGACTGCCGACCGCGGGCCGGCCGGTCGCCAATTTCAGCTTCGCCCTCAACGCCGCGATCAGCGGGGGCCGGCTCTGGAGCTTCCACCTGCTCAATCTGACCATTCACGTCGGGGCCGCGCTCGCGCTTTTCGGCATCCTGCGGCGTGTGCTGCGTCCCTATTCGGCTCCCCTCGCTGCGTTTGCGGCGGCGCTCCTGTGGGCCGTCCATCCGCTGAACACCGCGGCGGTGACCTATCTCAGCCAGCGCGTGGAATCGCTGATGGGGCTGTTTTTCCTCGCGACCCTCTACGCCTATCTGCGGTTCGCCGAAGCGCAGGACGCGGGAAGGCCGGGCGCCGCGGCGCGCTGGGCCGTCCTTTCGGTCGGAGCCTGCCTCCTGGGCGTGGGCACGAAGGAGGTGATCGTGGCGGCCCCCCTCCTCGTCCTCCTGTATGACCGCGGTTTTCTCGCCGGCAGTTTCCGCGGAGCCTGGCGCAGGCGCGGGGCATGCCTCTCCGCTCTTTTCGCGACCTGGATTCCGCTGGCCGCCCTGGTGGCGCGGACCGGATCGCGCGGAGGCACGGCGGGTTTCGGCTCGGCCGTGCCCTGGTGGGCCTATGCCCTCACGCAGGTCCGGGCGGTCGCCCATTATCTGCGCCTTGCGTTCTGGCCGCATCCCCTGATCGCCGATTATGGACGGATCCTGGGCGGCCCGCCGGCGGCCCTGGCGCGCGATTTCGCGTTGCTCGCCTCGCTCGTCTGCGTGGGGGCGGTCCTGCTCGTCAAACGCTCGCCTTGGGGATTTCTGGCGGCCTGGTTTTTCGTGATCCTCGCGCCCAGTTCGAGCGTGGTGCCGGTCGCCACCGAAATCATCGCCGAGCAGCGCATGTACCTTCCGCTCGCCGCCGTCGTGACCGCGGCGGTCTGCGGGACCGTCGCCTTGGGCCGCCGCTGCGCGGCGCGCCTGCGGTGGACGCGGGCCGGAACCGCCGCCGCCGGATCCATGCTTCTTGCGGGGGCTGCCGCTGCTTTGGCCGCGGTGACCTTCGCGCGCAACCGGGTGTACCGAAGCCCGCTCGCCTTCTGGTCGGACGCGGCCGCGGAGGTTCCCGGAAACGCGGGGGCCTGGAACAACCTCGGCAACGCGCTGGCCGACCGCGGCCGGATCGGGCCGGCCGAGGCCGATTACCGCCGTTCGCTTTCTCTTGCGCCGGCCTTCTCCGACGCGCACATCAACCTCGGCAATCTGCTTCTGCGGACCGGGCGTCCGGCTGAGGCGATGGGGCATTACGAGGCGGCACTCAAATACCGGGCGGGAGACCGCCGGATCCGGCGCCAACTCGGAATAGCGGCGTACCGCGCTGGCAATGCGCGGATGGACGCCGGAAGACTGAATGCGGCCGCCGCCGATTACGCCGTGACCGTCCGGATGTCGCCGGAGTTCGCGGACGCCCGCGTGAACTACGGGGGCGTCCTTGCCGAACTCGGCCGG